>JAICFA010000038.1 GCA_025923935.1 Candidatus Krumholzibacteriia bacterium | reverse complement strand
CGAGCCGCTCCGAGGTCATCGCACCCCACGGCATGGTCGCGACCAGCCATCCGCTGGTCACGCAAATCGCGCTCGATGTGTTGAAAGACGGCGGCACCGCGGTCGACGCCGCCATCGCCGCCAACGCGGCGCTGGGGTTGATGGAGCCGACGGGCTCGGGCATCGGCGGCGATTTGTTCGCGATCGTGTGGGATGGAAAGACCAAGCAGCTCTACGGCCTCAACGGCAGCGGGCGCTCGCCGCAATCGCTCACGCGCGCGCTGCTGGTCGAAAAAGGCCTCACGAAAATGCCGAGCCACGGTCCGCTGCCGGTGACGGTGCCGGGCTGCGTCGACGGATGGTTCACGCTGCACGAGCGCTTCGGCAAGCTGCCGATGAAGCGCGTCCTCGCTCCGGCGATTGCATACGCGAAGGAAGGCGTGCCGCTCCCCGAGCTGATCGCGTACTACTGGGGGCGCAGCGCCACGCTGTTCGCGGATGCGCAGAAGTATCCCAACTTCAAGGAGACGTACACCATCGACGGGCGTGCGCCGCGCACCGGCGAGATCTTCAAGAATCCAGCGCTGGCGAAGACCTACGAGCTGATCGCCAAGAAAGGCCGCGCGGGCTTCTACGAAGGGGTGGTGGCGCAAACCATCGAGACCTTCATGCGCGAGCAAGGCGGTTACCTCACGCGCGCAGACTTGGCCGCGCACCACGCCGAATGGGTCGATCCGGTGTCGACGAACTATCGCGGTTACGACGTGTGGGAGCTTCCGCCCAATACGCAAGGTGTGGCCGCGCTGGAAGCGTTGAACATCCTGGAAGGCTATGACTTCTCGAAGATCGACTTCGGCAGCACCGACCATATTCACCTGGTGGCCGAGTCGCTCAAGCTGGCATTCGAAGATGCGGCGCGCTACTTCGCCGATCCCGCCTTCGCGCCCGCGCCGTTGGAGAAGTTGGTGTCGAAGGCGTACGCCGCCGAACGGCGCGCGCTCATCGACCCCGCGCAGGCGGCGAAAAAGTACGAGGCGGGCGGCCCCTTCGGCGCCAGCGACACGGTGTACCTCACCGTCGCGGATGCCAACGGCACCATGATCTCGCTCATTCAGAGCAACTATCGCGGGATGGGGTCAGGCATGGTTCCTCCCGGCTTGGGCTTCATGCTGCAGGACCGCGGCGAGCTGTTCGATCTGGCGGAGGGACAAGCCAACACCTACGCGCCCGGCAAGCGTCCCTTCCACACCATCATTCCCGCGTTCGTCACCAAGGACGGCGAGCCGTTCATGAGCTTCGGCGTCATGGGCGGGTCGATGCAGCCGCAGGGTCACGTGCAGATCGTGATGAACCTGGTCGACTTCGGAATGAATCTGCAAGAAGCGGGCGACGCACCGCGCGTGCGCATCGAGGGCCACTCCGAAGCGACCGGCGAGCGCATGACGAACGGCGGGACCTTGTTCCTCGAAGACGGCTTCGACGCGACCACGCTGCGCGATCTCTCCGCGCGCGGGCATCGTCTCTCCTTCAGCCGCGACGGCTACGGCGGCTATCAAGCGATCAAGTGGGATCGCGTCAACAAAGTCTGGGTCGGAGCGTCGGAGTCGCGCAAGGACGGACAGGCGGCGGGATACTAGAGCCCACGCGGGTCCTGTCATTCAGCAGCCCACTGCGCTCGGTCCACCGCGACTACGCGCTAGTAGTCCCTCGCTTGTGGGAAGAATGCCACCCGCGTGTACTGTTTTTCGACCGCTGGGCGCGCTGGGTGAAATTTACCGCCGAATCGGCGGTACGAACTTTTTTCACAATGATTCGCGATCGGCCGACGTGATCGATCCCTCGACGCGATTATCCCGACGCGTCCACCCAGTCTGCGAACGCGCCCAGGGAGGGAAACTCGGCGTCCGCGCGCGCGGTCGAGGCAGCCGTCGCCCCGTCGCCGTTCCTGCCGGCGCGACGGTTGATCCACACCGTGGCGACACCGAGCGAGCGCGCCGGTGCGACGTCGTGATAGCGGCTTTGCGCGACGTGCAGCCAGCTTTCCTTGGGGATCCCGAAGACATCCATGGCGTGCCGGAAGTTGTTGATGTCGGGCTTGTACGACCGCACCTGCTCGGCCGTCACCACGAAGTCGAATTCGATTTCGAGAGTCTGCGCGGTGTCGGCGAAAAGGTCGTCGTCGGTGTTGCTGATAATGCCGAGACGGAAATGCTCTTGCAGCCGCTGCAACGCTTCGACGGTATCGGGGAAGGCGGGCCACTCCGGCAGCGAATCGACCAACAGGTCGAGCTCGAGCTCGTCCTCGGGGACACCGGCACGTTGCGAGAAGCCGCGCATCACGCCGCGCAATACATCGCGGTACGACAGATACTCGCCACTTTCCATCACCGCCTCGAGGGCGGCGTATTGCTCCAGGATCTCGTTGTCGGTTTCGCGCAGGCCATAGCGTTTGCGAAACGGGGCGAGCGCCGCGAGAATGCCGGATTCCCAGTCGATCAGGGTGCCGTAGCAGTCGAAGCTGGCGATTTGAATGCGCTCGAGATCGATCACGGTTTAGCGGACGGCTAGAGTGCTCCCGCGGCGGACGTATTCCTCCCACGCGCCGCGGCGCGGGAAGTGGCGCACCATCATGTAGCCGGAAATGGCGAGGAGCATGTAGAAGTCGGCGCGGGTGCTACCCAACACGACGAGGATGAGCCCGAAGATCGCCGGCATCTCCGACAACCCGAGGGCCACAATGGTCGCCGTGCGCAGGCGCGCGAGACGGCCGGGGGCATCGGGTGGTGCGCTGCGCAAGAGGATGCCCTTGAGGAGGGTGGTGGTGAAGATCACCATACCCGCCACCACGAACATGACGATGCGCAGTGTCCCCAAGGTCTCGGGCAGCTCGGTGCGCGTCGCGTTGCGCATCAGGATTTCGGCGATGACGACGTAAATGGGCAGCGCCGCGACGATGGCCATGGCCACGGTGGTGGTTTGTTTGTACGCGGCGTTGAACGAATCGGGAGAAAGCGAGGGAGTCGGGGTCGTGCGCTCGTGGGCCACGTTTAGGGTTCCTTCCATTCGTATCCGCACTGCGTGCATGCCCAGCGCCGGTCGCGCCATGGGATCAGGAATCCCAGCAGCAGAATGAAGAACCCGGCGATACGGCGGTTGAAGCGGCTGTAATAGACGTCGTCGCTGTGGCAACGTGGGCAGATCAACTCGCCTTCGGGCACGTTGTTGGACACCACGACGAGGCGCGGACGCGGCCGCAGCGCCTCGCGCGCCCGCTCGAGCTCGCCGGCGGGAACCATCAACTTGACGCCTCCGACCGCGTTCGATAGCAACCAATCCACGCGCACGAGGTTTTCATCGCCCACCATGCAAGGAATCCCCTCGGACTCGAGCTTGGTGCGCGCCAGATGCGCCTCGACGGGCTGGCTGAATGATGCGACGGCAATCCACTTCATAGGAACTTAGTCCGATACGATCGTCCCTCTCCGCTCATACCGCAGCGCGATACTGCAATATCGTGTTGCAGTCGCGCTGCGAAAATCGCGTCGAGGGATCGATCGTATCGGCCTTTCGATTAATAATCCGGGACGATCGTGTCGGCCCACCTCTCTCCTAATAATCTTGGTCCTCCAGCAAGTGCTGCCACTCGGTGATGGTGTCCCACACGTACGTCTCGCGGTAGCGCTTGTCGTATTCCTGGTTGAAGGTCGCCGCCTGCGAGCCGTTCAGCGACATGATGTCCTTGGTACCTTTTAATACTTCCTGGAAAATCCAGGCGTCGGCTTTCTTACACCGCCCCGACCAACGGGCCATCTCGCGGAACGTCATGTCGAAAAACGCAATCACCGGAATGCGGTTTTTACCCGCGGTGGCGTACTCCGCCATCAATTCGGGGCTCTTATCGCGCAGCGCAATGCTGAGCTCCATGCCCGGCACCTCGTCGCTGATGCGCGCCGCCACCGCGACGTTCTGGATGACGTCGGGGCACCACGGCTCGGCGATGGCGATCACCTGCAGCGGCGTGCGATTGTTGAAAAACGACAGCATCTCTTCGTCGAAGTCGAAGGCGCCGTAAAACGAGCGCATGCGCGCGGCGTGCTCGCCCGCGGATTCCACGAACTGCGACCACGACAGGCCCTGGTTGTAGTACGGGGCCACGTCGATCAGGGGCTCGGGCATCGGCTTCTCCTACTTGGAATATGCGGCGTAGAGCGTCTCGATCCAACGCTCGGTCGATATGAATTGCCAGTCGAAGGCCTTGAACTTCTCGGGCAGCCCGGCCTTCTTGATGTCGTCCAGCGACTTTTTCTGGGCGATCTGCTTTTTCACGAGGTCGCCGGTCTCCCGGATCATGTCGCGCGATGCCTGAACCTCGGCCATGGTGGAGAGCGGACCATGCCCCGGGATGACCTGGGCATCCTTGGGCAGGTTGTCGATGACCCAAGTGAGATCGTTCAGGTAGCCCTCGACCGATCCTCCGCCGTCCGTGTCGATGAACGGGAAACGGCCGGAGAACAACAGGTCGCCCATGTGAATCACGTTCGCATTGGGAAAGAAAACGATGCCGTCGCCGTCGGTGTGCCCCGCCGCCAGATGGATGAATTGGATGTCTTCGCCGTTGAAGTGGACCTTCACCTTGTCTTGAAACGTGACCACCGGCCACCCCGACGGATCCAGGGGCTCCACCGTACGCTCGCCGCGCTGCTGGGTGGTGGTGAGACGCTTGCGCACATTTTCGTGCGCGATGATGGTCCCTTCTTTGCCGAAGAGCTCGTTACTGCCGGTGTGATCGCCGTGGTAGTGGGTGTTGAGAATGAACTTCAACGGGCCGGGATTGAGCTTGGTCAAGGCCCCGCGAATCTTGTCCGCGAGCCGCTCGAATTGATCGTCGATGATGAGCACGCCGTCCGGGCCCACGCAGGCGCCGATATTGCCGCCCTGCCCTTCCAGCATGTAGACGTTCCCGGAAACCTTGGTGGTCCTGATCTCGACGTCAGGCTGGGTCTGCGTGGCGGACGCAATTCCCGCCGAACACAGCACCACGACGGCAGCACTCCAAAGTGTGTTAGGCATGCAATCTCCCTGCTACCCTCAACGGTGATGCGATTCTAGCACAGGCTCGTGAAGCATCACAATGCCGCCGAAGCGCCCCGTGTTGCCATGCTCGGCGCGATGCGAATAGAACACGTCGGTGCGGCACGCGGTGCACAAGCGCGACGTCTCGATGCGCTCCTCGCGCACGCCCGCATCGAGCAGCACCAGCTCGTTCGCACGCCACAGATCGAAGTGCTTTTTGTCCTCGTTGACGGATGCGCGAAAGCTCCCCGCCGACGCCATGTCGGGCTCGACTAGTACTTCCTCCACCCGGCCCTCGAATGCCTCCGTCGCGGCGTCGATGACCTCGCGCCCGACTTCGTAGCAGCACGGCCCGATCGACGGTCCGATGCCGGCGATCACGTCGGACGGATTGGAACCGAACCTGTCGCGCATCGTGACCACGGTGCGCTGCGCAATCCGCGCCACCGTTCCGCGCCAGCCCGCGTGCGCGATTCCCACCGCGCGCTGAACCGGATCGAAGAGAAAAATAGCGGCGCAATCCGCGGTGAGGATGACCAGCGGCACCAGCGCCGCGTTCGTCACCAACGCGTCCGTCTCCTCGAACACGTCGCCGCGATTCTCGTTGGCCACGACCGACACGCGCGCCCCGTGCACCTGCTGCCCGAACGTCAGCCACGTGGGCGCCGCATGGATGACGCCGGCCGCGCGCGCGCGATTGGTGCGCACCGCCTCGCGCTCGTCGCCGGTGCGGCCGCCCAGGTTGAGGGTGGCGAAGTGCCCCGTGCTCACCCCACCGTGGCGGGTGGTCACGAGTGCGTCGAGCCCCTGCTGCGCGGCCAGCGACTCGAAGGCGACATAGCGCACGCCGTCCTGTTCCTTTTCGATCAATTCCACCACCTCGGATATGCGATGAGATAAGCGCTCTGATGAAACTTCACGCGGCCGTCGATACCGACACCGGTGTTGCGATAAGTCCGCGTCCAACCGCGGCGCTCGCGCCAGAATCGTTCGCTCGGCATGTCTTCCTGGCACGGTTCGGGACTCGCGCGGCGATTGTCGTAGAACGTGTTGCTGCGAATCGAAAAACCCTCCGGCACTGCGTGCAGCGCCAGCGGACACTGATAGCAATAAACGTCGGGCGAATCATACTTCGCGTTCTGCCCGGTATGCACCACGATGTTGTCGTACACGCGCCCCTTCGCTTCGCCCTTCGCGTACGGTGCCTTGCGCGTCACCGCAATGCCGCACGCGCCGCAATCGTAGACCACGTTGCGCACAATCGACGCGCGCGGCCGCCCGCGGTCCGCGTCCCAAATGTTGATGCCCCACGTGCGCATGTTCTCCACGATGTTGCCCTCCGCCACCACGTCCGCGTCCACGAACACGCCGATCCCCTTCCAATAGCTGCGCAGCAAGTTGCGCTCGATCGTAGCAGAGCCGTTCCACGTTACGCCGATGGCCACGCCGCGTCCGCCGCCCGCTTCCACGCCGGCGGCGTCGATGCCGTCGATCAGATTGTTGGTGATCGTGGCGCGCGCATCACGATACAGCGCGATACCGTCCCACGAATTGCGCAGGATCTCGCACTGCTCGATCACCAAGTCGGCGCCTTCGCGAGCGCAAATGCCCATGATGCCGACGGTGTTCTTCCCCACCACGTTCGCGTCCCCAATGTTGTCGCGAATGTCGCAATTCGCGATGTAGACCGAGCTGCGCGTGGCCACGATGGCGGCGTCGGTGGCGGCACCCGACGTATCGCGCTCGCCGCCGGTAACGGTGACGTACTCGATCTCGCAATCGATGCAGTCCTTGAAATAGATCCCATAGCCCGCGTGGGTGACGATGACCGCCGGGCCGTTGGTCGGTCCCTCGATGCGCACGTTGCGCCCGCTGACCGTCAGGCCAACGGTGATGGGAACGAGGGTATCCGGATTGGCGCAATTGCCGCAGGACGAGTCGATGGACGCTTGGGCCGTGAGCTCGTAGACGCCGGGGGCGAGTTGAATCACGGCGTCGAGCCGCGGACGGGCCAATGCTTCTTCGAGCTCGGCAGCGGTGGAGACGTGCAGCGGATCGCGCGCCGGCTCGCGCGGCGCGAGTGCGGCGGCCAACAGCACAATCGCTACGGGTAGCGCTCGCATCGATCCATGCTACCGTGTCGCCGCCGGTTCGCCAAGACGCCTCACTTGACCGACACGATCTCCACGTCGCCGTCGCGGTGCAGGAGCTCAATGCCGACGTCGATTGAATAGCGCTGAAGGGCGAGGTCCACCTTCGCGTCGCCAATGCAAAGATTGCGAATTCGAACGTGCTTGATGGCTTCGGGGAGGAACGAGCGCTCGAAGCGGATCTGCTTCCGAGGCGCGTCGATGGTGAGGCCGAGCATGGATTGCAGCATGGAGAACACGACCGCGGCGGACCAGCTTTGGGGCGCGCACGCGACGGGATAAAGCGTGGGCCCCTCGCCGGGTCGGCGCGGAAAACCACAATAAAGCTCGGGCATGCGGTGCATGTCGACGAAGATGCTGGCGTCGAAAATGCCGGTGAAGAGGCGGTGCATGCCTTCCACCAATCCGTAGCGGGCGAATCCCGCGGCAATGATGGCGTTGTCGTGCGGCCACACGGAGCCGTTGTGATACGACATGGGGTTGTAGCGAATCTCGCTGGAAGCGACGGTGCGAACGCCCCAGCCGGAGAACGCTTCCTCGGTCAGGAGCGTGCGCGCCACTCGTTCGGCGCGCTCGGCGCTCGCGATTCCGCTGAACAGACAGTGCCCGGCATTGGAGGTGCGCACGCGACAGGGACGCTTGGCACCGTCCAGCGCGAGCGCGTAGGTGGAGATGTCGTCGCACCAAAACTCGTCCTCGAACATCTGGCGCAGCTCCTCCGCCTGGCGCGTGAGTTTGCGCGCGCGCTCGTGGTGGCCGAGACACGCCGCCATCTCGGCGGCCGCGCGCCGCGCGGCGTACACGTAGCCCTGCACCTCGCACAACGCGACCGGTCCGTCGGCGAGATTGCCGTCGGCGTGGAATACGGCATCGTACGAGTCGCGCCAGCCCTGGACGATCAAGCCCTTCTTGGAGCGGCGCCAGTACTCGACGAATCCGTCGCCGTCGACGTCGCCGAACTTTTCGATCCACGCCAGCGCGGCTTCGACGTTGGGCCACAGAGTGCGAATGAACTCGATGTCGCCGGTGCGCTGGTAGTAGGCGCCGGCCAACACAACGAACAGCGGTGTGGCGTCGACGCTGCCGTAATACTTCCCGAAGGGGATCTCGTGCAGTGCAGCCATCTCGCCGCGGCGCGTCTCGTGCAGGATCTTGCCGGGCTCGGCGTCTTGGAATTCGTTGGTATCGCGCGCCTGGTTCGCGGCGAGAAATTCGAGCACGCCGCGCGCCATGGACGGATCGACCCACAAGTACGAAAGCGCGGTGATGACACCGTCGCGGCCGAACACGGTGCTGTACCACGGCACGCCGGCGTACGGATATGGACCGTGCGGGGTTTGCGTCGTCATGAGATCGAGGTCCGCTTTCGATCGCACCAGCCAGTCGTTGAGTTGTTCGTTGGACGTGAACACGTGCGGGCACGCCGAGTTCAACTGGCGGTGCTCGTCCGACGCCGCCGCGGTGGCGTCGTCGAAACGCGGCACGTCGAGATCGCGGTTGGGCGGCTCGCACGCAATGGTGAAGAAATAGATGGCCTCACCCAGGGGCGGCAGGGTCCCTTCGAACTCGGCGCGCACACCGCTGAGGGTGACGGGCGCCGGGGAGAAATGCAGCGTCGTGCGGCGCACGACCTGATCGAGCCCGCGGTACGACAGGACCACGCGATCGGTCTCGACCACCGGCGGCAGCACCTCGCCGCGACGCTCGCGCTTGATGCCGCGCACCTCGAAGATGTCGGCATAGTCGGCTTCGAATACCAGCGACAACGCGAGCGGCAGGGCGTGCATGGAGAAATTGCGTACGCGCAGGCGCTCGTAGCACACGCCCTTCCACAGGAATGAATAGCGGAAGATGTGGAGCTGGTCGCGCGCCAGCACCACCTGGTCGTCGACAATGATGTCGGGATTGGTGAGATCAACCGCCAGCGTAGCGTTGTCTTCGCGCACGGTCGAGCTGAGCAGGATAGGTCGACGCCCCTGCACGCGCATCTCGAGCCGGCTCAAGTAGCGCGTCCCGTCGTGATAGAGACCCTGCTCGCCGAGACCGATGGGCTGGATGTTGCCGGAACGGTCGAACACGGCGAAGGTGTCGCCGTGCTTCAACACACGGCTGTGCTCGTCAACTCGGGACGATGTTGCGAGTATGTAGAATTGTTCTTGAACGCGGATGATTTCTTCCATGCTCGCCCGCTTTCGCGACACGGTCCCATTCCAGCACGCGCTGATAGATGCGCACGTAGTCCTGCGCCATGCGGCGCGCGGTGAAGCGTTCTTCGAACACGCGACGGCAGTGCTTCCGGCTCAGCTCGCCCACGCGCGCCACCGCGTGCACCGCTTCGGCTATGCTGTGACAGATAAAGCCGGTGTAGCCTTCGTCGATCACTTCCGGCACCGACCCCGACGGCCACGCAATCACCGGCGTGCCGCACGCCAGCGCTTCGATCATGGTGAGGCCGAAGGGCTCGGGCCAGTCGATGGGAAACAACAGCGCCAGCGCGTTTCCAAAGAAGTCGCTCTTTTCCTCTTCGCCGATCTCGCCCACGAAATCGATCCCGGGCTCGCCCAGCATGGGCTCGATGACGCGGTCAAAATACGCTTCGTCCGCCTTGTCGATTTTAGCCGCGATGCGCAGCGGCAGGCCGCTGGCGCGCGCGATGCGAATGGCGCGGTCCAATCGTTTCTCCGGCGAGATACGCCCGACAAACGCCAGGTAGCGCTTGGGCCGCGGATGGAACGCATACAGATCTTCGGGGAGGCCGTGATAGACGGTCCCGACCCAGCGTGCATCACGCACCGGCCGGCGCTGCGCGTCCGATATCGACACCAGCGGCATGTCGTCGAAATAGCGCAGCATCACGTACGACTGCGGTAAGTCGAGCCGACCGTGCAGCGTGGTGACATTGGGAATGCGCGCCAACCGGCTCATCGGAAAATGCAGATAGTCGATGTGGAAATGCACCACGTCGAACTCGTGCGCACGCTCGAAGACTTGGTCCAGCAAGAGGGTATGCGGAGCGATGGGGTCGTATTGCTCGGGGTCGAGGCGCAGCGAGCGCTCGCACGGCGAAATCAAGCGCGCGCGCGTGATCGAGTCGCCGCTGGCAAACAGCGTCACGTCGTGCCCCTGATTCACCAACTCTTCGGTGAGGTACGACACGACGCGTTCCGTCCCCCCGTACAACGACGGGGGAACGCTTTCGTAAAGGGGTGCAACCTGCGCGACTCTCATAATTCGTCCTCTTCGAATTCGCGCGGTGGTGGGCGTCACACACAATAATATTGATCGCGCGCGGTGCCGCGCGAAGTGAGGCGGCTCACAATCCTCGGGAGCAAAAAAAACGCGGTGCCGCCGTATGGCTCGGGGCACCGCGTCGGGGGCGTTCCTTCCCCGCTGACACTCGCTAGCGCGTAATGATGAACTTGTGGGTTTTCGTCTCGCGACCGGCACGAATGCGATAAAAATACACGCCGCTGGGTAACGGTTTTCCCTCTCCGTCGACGCCACTCCAGACGAGATTCTGCCACCCGCCGGCGAGCGGAACTCGCTCTGCGCGCACCTTGCGTCCGGCGGCGTCGAACACGTCGATGGTCGCTTCGCCCGCGAGGGTCGACCCAATTCGGAGCGTGGTCACGTTGGAAAACGGGTTGGGCGAATTCGGCAAGAGCGTCAACGCACGCGGAGCCGAAGCCGTGCCGATTCCGGTTGGATCGGACGTTACATCCACGCGCAGGTTATCGATGGCCCACGATTCGTCGTTTCCGCCCTGCCAATTCTGCGCGGCGCTGCCCGAGGTTGCCCCGAGGTACCACGTGATCGTCAGCGTACTAGCGGTATGCGGAATCGAGAAGGCAGGCTCGACCGACAGGTCGTAGGCACGATCGCGAAAGTAGAACCCACCGTTGCTGAAGCCGAGTTGTATTCCTGAGCTCAAGAGCGCACCGGGCGGCGCTAGGTAGCTCGAGGCATCACCCGTCGCCAGCTGGAACCAGTGCGAGAAGACCTCGACCCCGTCGATCGACACCTTGAACAACTCGGTGCCGTCCCAGGAATCGATCACCGCGAGCAGGAACGACACGTCGACGTGGTCGTGCGGCGGCAAGTTGGTCAGCTCCAGCTTGGTATCGGAGATGGTGAGCGCGTTGTAGCGAAGAAAGTTTCCGGCGAACTGATTGCCGGTGGGTCCCAACCCCGCCCACCCCTGAACCCCCACGATGTGGGTTCCGGGTGCGGTCATCTCGGCGGGCAGGCCGCTTTCGAAGTCGGTCGAGAACACGAGCGTGGCTCGTGCCCGCGAACTGCTCAGCACGAGGCAAAGCACCGTCATCAGCAGGAGTACCATGGGGGAGCGTCGCATTCCGGCCCTCGTCTTTCACATGGATTTTGGCGTATGGATTTTGGTGGCACCGAGAGTAAGACGAAAACGCCGCGCGAGAATCACGCGGCGATTCCAAAAATCTCGAGAGGCAAAGGGATTAGCGCGTGCGAATCGACCCCGGCGCGGACGTCTCGACCGGGTCGCCGCCGGCAAGCGCGTAGACCCGCCAGGTCAAATCGAGACTCGCGGGCAGGTCGTGAGGAAGCGACGCGCGCGGAATATCGACTTCGGTCTGTGGTGTCGCGGGATGGCGATACACTTCGCTCAAATCGGGGCCGTAGAGGCGAACTTCGTAGCCGTCGGCGCCGGGCATGGGCGTCCACGAAAGGTGAATCGACTGCGCGTCGACGCGCGCGTCGTGGAGCGAAAACGGCGGCGCGGTGGAATTGGCGTCGCGCAGCGCACTCTCCTGCGGCGAGCGCGCGTTCCACACCATGATGGCGGCGATCGCGGCCACCGCGGCCGTCGCCACCAGCGGCGCCGGCTTGAGCCATCCCCGCCACCACGGGTCGCGGGTTTGCGACGCCGCCGGCGCGCGCGCTGCCCACCGCTCGGCGTCGGCGCGAATGCGCTCGTCCAACACGGCACGCGCCCGCTCGACGCCCGAGCCCGGCAGCGGCTCCGCCTTCAGGAATGCCCGGTACGACGCCACCAAGCTCCGGCAGCGCGGGCACGATTGCACGTGCCGCCGCTGCGGATGGTCATCCGGCAGGCCGGCTACTTCTGCGATGTGTTCAACGTCGATGCAATGCGCTTCCACTCGACGTTCCTCCCTCGTACGTTACTACCCGCTCACTTCTAACCGTTTTGGCGGTGCTCCATGGCCGCGCGCAGCTTGCGCCGCGCGCGCTGCAAAACGGCGCGCGCGCCCGACGCCCCGTCCACACCCAGAATGCGCGTCACCTCGTCGACCGACATACGCTCGACGCACCGTAACCAAATCGCCTGCTGCTCCTGCGGCTCCAATTCCGTGCGAATGGTGTGCAAGAGCCACTCTTCGCCGCGTTCGTCCTCGAGCACGGCGTCGGGCAAGGGCGCCGCATCGCGAATCTCGCCCAGCTCGGCGTCGTCGACCAACAGGTCGACGCGACGGCTGGAATCGATGCAGCGATTGCGCGTCACCGAAAAGAGCCACGACGAGAATTTCGACCGACCTTCGAACGTCCCGATCTTTTCCCAGACGGCGGCCAGCACGTCTTGGGACAGATCGAGCGCGCGCTCCGTGTCCCGCGTGTAGCGAAAACACCAGAGGTAGACGGCGTCGCGGTAGCGACACACCAACTCCGTGGCGGCGGCACGGCGGCGATCGGAATCGCCGTCGCTACGCGCGATGCGGAGCAGGTCCTCGTCGGGGACGGTCCCGTCCCATGTATGTTTGGACGCAGGGGGCATCGTTTGTCACAAACAGAAATTGCACCAACGGCAATTATCCCACGGCCGACGGGAGGCGTCGACGGCGGCTTCCACGCTGGAGGACCACGGCTAGGAGGACACACCCAACCACCAAGGCGGCAAAAAGTACCGGCTGGGTGCGCGCCGGGTGGTCCTCGATCTCAACTACCATCGAGCCGTCCCCAACGACGGTGAACCCGGCCCAAAAAAATGGATGAGCGTGCTCGCGCGAGCGGGCGAGCTCGAGCTGGGCGAGCCGGAGTGCGGTGGCGACGGTTTCGCGCCGGGCGAGGTGGCGATAGAACGAGTGCATCACCTCGGCGGTGGCGCGGTCGTCGATGGCCCACAAGCTCGACACCACCACGGGAACTCCTGCGCTCAAGAACGCCGCCGTCATTCCCAGCGTTCCCTCGCCGGTGGTCACGCGCCCGCCCGCCGTCTCACACGCCGACAATACGGCAAGCTTCGCGGGCAGTGCGAGCTGCGCAATCTGCCAGGCGCGCAGGTAGGGATCGCCAGCGAACGTCTTAGCGACCAGCATTGAGTCGGCGGCGGGAAGGACTTGCGGGTCGTCGCCGCGCGTGGCCGCCACCGCGACCGTGTCGCCGTCCGCCTGCGCTCGCGCGCCCAAGCGAATTCCCGACTCCCACGGCGAGCGGTCGACGACGAGCGCGTGGGCCGCGATGTGGAGCACGTCGCACTGCTGAGTCGCGGTCTGGAACGACTCCGCGCCCGCGATGGTCGCGATTTGCGCCGAGCCGCCGTAGCGGCGCGCGAGCTCGCGCACTTCGTCGCGCGCCCCGGGCAATGTCGCCGCCGAAGACGAAATCGCGACTAGGTCGGGACGGTTGATACACTGCACCGGCTCGACGGCGCGCTGCAGCACGAGCACGCTGGCCGACGGGACTTCGATGACGTCGCGCGCCGCCATCAGCACCTCGCCCCCGTCGTCCAGCATCAATGTGCCAAATGGAACGGCCGCGAGATATCCATCCGGTGCGACGAACACGCGCGTCGACGCCTGCACCATATCGGCTACGCCGCCCAGCACCGCACGTCCGATGGCACGTTGCATCGCGGCCACGCGCTCCGGCGGGTACTCGCGCCGCAGCGCTTCGTCCGGGCTCGCGAGCAGGGTGCGAAACAGCCGCACGCTCTCGGCGAGCGGCGAACGGTCGTTGGGCAGTTCGACCAGGCGCAGCGAGTCGGCGGTAACCGCCGCGAGAATGCTGCGCGTCGAGCCGACGTGGACGTCGAGCAAGAGCTCGCCGGGCTGGAGGACGGCTTGCAGGTCGTCGAGGGTCGCTAAGCGACGCGGTCGCGTCGCCTTACTCGGTCCGAAGCGCGGGTCGGTGATGCGGTCGAGCAAGGCGCGCGTTTTCACCAGCTGGACGGCGTCGAAGAACGCTTCATCGCGCGCGGCGGCTGCCACCTCGGCGGGATACTCGAGGAGCACTTGGGCGGCGTCCACGACCTGACTCGCCACTTGCTGGCCAAATACTTCGCGCCATTCGACGGTACTGATGCCGCCGCGAAACGCTTCCAGACTGTCGATTGCGCCATGGAACGCCACGGTGGCCTCCGCGTTGCGTCCGAGCGTGTGCAGACAAACGCTCTCCTGCAGCATCGCGGCAATCACTGCGCGCGAGCGCCCCGACTTGACCGACGACGAGCGCGCGCGGACCGCCGAGTGAAGCGCTTTCTCCGGCTGGCTGGTGCGCAGGTAGAGCCGCGACAGCAGCATGTGGGTGGGCGCGATGGCGTCGTCGTACATGTCCTTCGAGTGCATGCGCACTGAGTGTTCGAGCAGGTCGACGGCGGCGGCCACACTGTCGCTACGTTCCAGAATCACGGCCAGGTCGATGGGGGCGAAGTCGCGATGTTGCGGCTCGAGCCTATCGGTGGCGATGAGGCGGCGAAACGTGGCGGCGGCAGCGCGCGTGCGCCCTTGCTCCATGATGATCTCGGCAAGTCGGAAATCGACCATTCCCAAGAACTCGGCCGCACCCTGCGTCTCGCACAACCTTCGCGCCTCGAGCAGGATCTTCTCGGCCGTCTCGGGGTCACCGCGCTCGAGCGCGCGGTCGGCCAGGTTGGCGGCGGGAATCACGAGCTCGCTGGGATATTTGAGCTCGCGCGCCAAATCGAAGGCGCGCTGCTGGTACTGGTCGGCACGGCTCAGGTCACCCCGGCTGAACTCGAGAGAACCCAAATTGTTCATCGCCCACATTTCG
>JAICFA010000037.1 GCA_025923935.1 Candidatus Krumholzibacteriia bacterium | reverse complement strand
GCGTCGTAGACGGTCACGACGTTGGTGTCGCGACCAAAGGCGTCAGCCGGCTTATTGAGCACGACCCAATCGCAGTGCTTCTTCGCCAGCTTGGCGCGCGCGTTTTGCTCCTCGTCCTCGGTTTCGAGCGCAAAGCCCACCACCAAGCGCCTACCTTTGTCCGCGCCCAACCGCGCCAGAATGTCGTCCGTCTTGGCGAGCTCGAGGGTCCAGCCTTCGCCCGACTTTTTCTTTTGCGTCATGGTCGACGCGGGCCGAAAGTCGCTCACCGCCGCCACCATGAAGAGCGCGTCCGTGTTCTCGAACTCCAACTTGAGCGCATTCGACATTTCTTCCGACGTGCGCACGCGCACGACGCGCACGCCGTTGGGCGGGTCCACCGCGGTACGCGCCGCCACGATGGTGACGTTGGCGCCCGCGTCGCGCGCCGCTTCTGCGACGGCAAATCCCATCTTGCCGCTCGAGCGGTTGGAGATGACGCGCACCGCATCGATGTCTTCCTCCGTGCCACCCACACTCACCAGCACGTTCTTGCCGTGCAACGGCGAGGCGAACAACGTCTCCACCGCCGCGAAAATTGTCTCGGGCTCGGCCATGCGGCCGGTAGCCTCGTAGCCGCACGCGAGGTCGCCCTTCTCCGGCGGCGCCACGCGGAACCCCCGGTCGGAGAGGATGCGCAGGTTTTCCTGCGTCGCCGGGTTTTCCCACATGACGTCGTTCATCGCGGGCGCGAGCATTACCGGGCCTTGGTAAGCGCTCACGATGGTGGCGAGCAAATCGTCGGTGCGGCCGTGGACAAAATTAGCGAGGGTGTTGGCGGTGGCGGGAGCGATGACGATGGCGTCGGGCCATTTCGCGAGGTCGATGTGCTCGACCGGCGAGATGGCACCGGCCGACTTGCCGTCGCCTTCGAACATACGAACGTGGACGGGGTGCTCGGACAGCGACTCGAAGGTGATGGGGCCGACGAATTCGGTGGCCGCCTCGGTCATGACGACCTTGACGTCGGCGTCCGCCTTCTTGAAAAGGCGGAGCAAGAACACGGACTTGTAGGCGGAGATCCCGCCGGTAACGCCGAGGAGAATCTTCTTACCGGAGAGGCTCACACCCAAGCGTACCGATGCTTAGGACTCCTGGAAGAAGTCTCCCGACCCGGTCGGCTCGTCGCTGTAGGAAAAGCTGATTTTATCGTTGATCAAGCGCTTCACCGCGGTCGACGTGGGCTTGAAATCCGGCTCCGGCTCGGCGCCGCGGATAACGAGCGAATTCAGCCGGCGCGCTTCGCGGGCCATGACGCGAACCGCTTCGTAGCGGTTGGGGATCTTCTGCGTGATTTTTTCGATGATGACGAGCTTTTCGATCGGGATCGACATTCGCACACTCCTGCTTATCGCGATAGTTCGGAGACGAGGTCGCGCGCTTGTCGCTCGCGACGGCATCGTTCCGCGGTGACGATCGCCGCGAGCTCCGAGGACGCTCGCTCGACCGAATCGTTGACGATGAGGTAATCGTAGGTTGCGCCGGCTGCGATTTCCTTCCGGGCATTGGCGAGACGTACCTTGAGCGTCTCTCCGGAAACGTCGCCCCGGGTTTGGAGGCGTGCCTCCAAGTCGTTGAACGACGGCGGTAATATGAAGACCATGACGGCGCCGGGAAAGGACCTTTTTACCTGATTTGCCCCCTGAATGTCAATGTTGAGAACGACATCCCGCCCGCCGTCCAGCTCCCGTTGCAGGAACTCCTTGGGGGTCCCGTACAGCGCCCCATGGACGTCGGCCCACTCCGCAAACTCCCCATTCTTCATGGCTTCGAAGCGGTCCCGGGCGATGAAAAAGTAGTCGCGGCCGTCGACTTCGCCGCTCCGGGCGGTGCGCGTCGTGGCCGAGATGGACCGCCGCACCAAGCGATCGGAGGCCAGCAGGCGCTCGACCAGGGTGGTCTTGCCCACCCCCGACGGCCCGGATACCACGATCAGAAACGCGTGGGAGAGTCTGGACACGCGGTCACTCCAGGTTCTGGACCTGTTCGCGGAGCTTCTCGGTTTCCTCTTTCAGGACGACCACGTGCTGGATGATCTCGGTGTCGGCCGCTTTGGACCCCATCGTGGACGCCTCGCGGTGCATCTCCTGCAAGAGGTAGGTGAGCCGCTTGGACACCTCGCCGCCGTCTTTCAAGGCACCATTGAACTGCCCGAGGTGGCTGCGCAGACGAGTGAGCTCTTCGGTGACGTCGGTGCGATCGGCCAGCATCACGATCTCCGCCGCGATGCGGTCTTCGGGAACGGTGACGTCGCCCGCAAGCTGTGCCACGCGCTTGCGCAACGTTTCGACTTGGCGCTTCGCTACGGCCGGAGCGAGCTTTTCGATGGCCGCTACGGTGCGGTCGATCAGGCGCATGCGCTCGATCAAATCGGTCTCCAGGGCCTTGCCCTCTTCGACGCGCATGCGATTGCACGCATCCAACGCGTCGCTCAGACTGCGCTCCACCAGCGGCCACACCTCGTCTTCGCCAGCCTCGATCTCTTTGGTGGTAACGACTTCGGGCAGTGTCACCAGCGCGTCGAGCGTGATGTGATCGTCGATCTTGTGGCGCATCGCGAATGCGCGCAGCTGGGTCAAGTACTGCTCCAACACCTTTTCGTTGATGGAAACGCCCTGGCTCGAGAGCGACGACTCGACCGCGATGGTGATGGACACCCGGCCCCGCGCAATCTTGCCGCGCACAATCTCTTTGATATCGGGCTCGCGGTTTTGCAGCGACCGGGGCAGCTTGAAGGCGATGTCGAGGAAGCGGTGGTTGACGGAGCGGACTTCGACGGTGACGGTCGAGTGCGTGTTGGCGGCCTCGCCCTGTCCGAATCCGGTCATGCTGATGAGCATTCTTGGCTATTCCTCGCGCGTCTTGCGGGTGAGGCCCTATACTATAGGCCGCTCGAAGCCTCTGTCAAATGAACGCGTCTCTTCTCGCACAGCTCGTCCGCGAAATTCGCAACGACGTCGTCGGCCAACGCCTCGGCACACCGTCGTGGTTTTCCCCCGTTCTCGAAATCCCGGTCTATGGCCGGGGCTATCTCATCGCCATCTTGGAGTCGCCGGGACCGTTCTGGTTCGTCTCCGCCGACTCCCCCTTCGAAGGCGCGCACGCGCCGGCGCGAATGCGCATGCTCGCCGGCGCCACGGTGACGCGCATTCATCTGGAGGAAGCACGCGTGGTGCAGATCGAAGCGCTCACACGCGACGACGAGACCGTCGCGGTCAGCATTGCGTTGTTCGGCGCCGCCGGCGCGGCCGTGCTCACGCGCGGTGCGACCGTCGTCGAAACGGTGGGAAAGGGGCGTGCGCGCGCGCCGTTGTCTCCGCCGCCGATCGCGGAGACAGCCACCCCTCCGCTCGCGCCTCCCATCCGGCTCGTGGTGCGCGGTCATGCCGGCGGTGCGGCCCCGTGGCACGGTGAAGCACCTGCCGCGGGCGACGAGGTTTTGGGACCGTTCGCCAGTTCCCTCGACGCGACGCGCGCTGTGGGACGGCTCGTGCTCGCGGGCGCTCACGCCGCCATCCTCCACCGCGTCACGCGGCCACTCCGTCGCCGCCTGGACTCGCTCGCGAAACTCGCGCTCAATCTCGAAGAGGACATCGTTCGCGCCGCCCAGCACGCCGAGGTGCGGCGCGAAGCGGAAACGCTGGCGGCCTTCCAAACCCGCGTGCCCGCCGGTGCGGCGTCGGTGGAGCTCCCCGACGTCTACGATGCGTCTTTGCGCACCATCGCGCTCGAGCCGTCCGAGCCCGTCCACGTCCAAATCGAAAAGCGATTTCGCCGCGCCGCGAAGCTGGAGCGCAGCGCCGGTTTTGCATCGCAGCGGCTGGGCCTGGTGCGCAACGAGCTCGTCGAATTGACCGCGGCCCTGAGCCTGCTCGAGCAGTCCGCGACCTTCAACGACGCGCTCAAGACCATCGAAGCCATTCGCGCCAAATTCGACATCGACATCGAGCAAGCGCCGCGCAGCGCCGGGGCGCCGAAGAAGCGCGAGGCCGAGAAGACCTACCGCAGCATCGACGTCGACCCACGTTGGTTCGTGCTGGTGGGGCGAAGCAACTTCGAGAACGACGAGATCACCTTCCAAGTCGCGAAGCCGACCGATTGGTGGTTCCACGCCCAGGGGGTTCCCGGCTCGCACGTGGTGTTGCGCTCGCGCGGCGGCAGCGACGGCCCGCCCGCGCGTGTGATCGAGCGCACCGCTTCCATCGCCGCGCACTTCTCCAAGGCCAAGCACAGCTCCTTGGTGCCGGTCATCTACACGCAGCGCAAGTATGTGAGGAAGTTCCGCGGCGCGAAGCCGGGACAGGTAACGTGCGAGCGCGAAAAGATGATCATGGTGCCGCCCGCGCTTCCCGATAACACCGAGGTATAAAAACGCGAAGGAGGCACCGAAGTGCCTCCTTCACGTTTGTCCTAGAGGACGTTACTGCTCGGAATCACGCTAAGGGCAAGGGCTATGATTCACTGGCTTGGCGAGCCACTCAGGGGAAGGCACTCACCCTCACCAAATCCGAAGACCAGTGAGGAGAGGAGTACGCAGCCTCCAGGTATCGCCCTCTAGTAGACCGTACGTCGCATCTTCCTGTATCCCGGCGCCCCGGCTGGAGCACCCCATCTAGCAGTGCGGCCGTGCGGTCGACTATGCTTTCTGCAATCGACGTGCCAACGGCAAGATGTGCCGGGTGCTCGTCAAGGACGTAAGTTGTTGTCGGGATTTAGATTAAACCACAAGCAACGGCTGTTTGACGAACGCAAAAACCCGCTGGCGTTAAAAAATCTTACGAGGGGTAAGAAAAACTTACGAAAAGCTTAACGATCGACGAAGCCACCCTCAGTATTGAGGATGCCTTCGATCGTTCCGAGCGGCGCGCCACCGTCGTAGATGTCGGTACCGACGTTGACCCAGTAGATATGAAGATTGTTCTCGGCCGTTCCCGAGGGACCGCTGGGGAGCGGGGTACCCGGGTAGATCTTGACCTTGAACGAGATCTGCGTGAGCGAGATGGGCTCCAGCTTCACCGACAGGGGCGTGCTGGAGTTGAAGCGAATGGTCTGGCCCGCATACTCGATTATCGTCTCGCCGGGCGGAACCTTCTTCTCGAGAGGGAGAGGCAGGCTGTCGCCAAACGCCGCGACGGCGCCCAGCAGCATGACCAGACTGAGCGCAAGGATGCCAATGCGGGGGAGGAGTCGCTTCACGGCAGTTACTATACCAGTCTTTTTACCGTTCGTGTAGCCCAAAACTAATAATCCACAGGAAACTTTTAGGGGTTCGAAGAGCCGGTTTGTGGCTTGCTCAGGCCTGGTCCTGCCACTCGGCCATCACCCCGGCGCACCGTCAAGCGCCGCTCGTCGAAGCACTCGAGCAGCGGGATCGCGTGCTTGCGGGTAATTTTAAGGCATTCTTTCACGTCCGCAACGGAGATTTCGGGACGGCGCTCCAATTCGCGGCGCAGCGCGCCCACTGCCCCGTCGAACGCCTCGCGGTGCATCCACCCCGCCTCGCCGATATCGATCCATTCTCCGCGGCTGCGAAACCACCGCGCCGCGTCGGCGAACGGCTCGGGCCGCGACCACAGGCGCTGGGCATCGTCGCGCGAGAGGAACGCCACCCCGGCCGCGCGGATTCGGTCGTTGAGTGCGGCGAGCGCCTTCGCCAATTCGGGCGGCAGGCTGCGCTCCGCCGAGCCGGCGCGCACACGGTCCTCTCGCACGAACAGGGGGTGCCGTGCGGCGAGCAACTCGAGAAGGCGCTGGAACACAGCCGCGCCGTGCGGAAACTCGAGCCGGCGCCGCAGCTCTTCCCTATCGATACCCCACTGCAACGCGTGCCGCGCCTCGTGGGCCGACGCGATCTCGACGGCGCGCGCCGCGATGTCGTCGACGGTGCCGGTGTGCAGCCACAAATTTCCGACGTGCACGATGTCTCCGCGCGCGCTCAGTGCATCCGCCAGCGCATCGTCGATTTGGGCTCGCGGCACGCCGTGCATCCCCGCGCTCGCGATCGAACGTTCCATGATGGCGACCGGGTCGCCTTGTTCGCGCTGCTGGAGATGCGCCAGCGCCGCCGCATCGAAACGCTTGTGAACCGCAGGAGCGGCGTCGACGACAACTCCGCCGCCGATGACGCGCGGCGGCGAATAGCGGCGCAATACCACACGGTCGCCGTCGGCCGCAACCAGCGGGGTCTCCAAGCGAACTTGCGCCATCGCGGACTCACCGGCGAGCACTTCGTCGGCGTCGAGCAGCACCACCGTCCCCAGGGCTTCGCGCGCGCCGTGGTGAATGCGGACGCGTTCGCGGTTGCGAAGCACCTTGGCCGCGCCGGGCGACAAGGTAACGCGAGCGTCGAGCACGCGCGTGGCCGCGAAACGGTCCGGTGCGGTCAGCATGTCGCCGCGCGCGACGTCGTCGCTCTTCACACCGTGGAGGGCAATCGCCAGGCGCTCGCCCGCGGCTCCCTGTGCGCGTTTCTCGCCGAAGCTCTGGATCTCGCGTACGCGCACCGCGTGCTTCGCGGGCAAGAGCACCAGCTCGTCACCGATGTCGACGCGCCCGGAATAACAGCTCCCGGTCACCACCACGCCGATGCCTTGCTGTACGAAGACGCGATCGACGGCGAGGCGAAAATACCCGCTCGCGTCGCGCTCCGCGATCTCGCGCGTGATCGCGAGCAGCTGCGCGCGCAACGTGTCCAACCCCGCGCCGGTGCGCGCCGAAACCGGAACGACCGGTGCCGTCTGCAAGAACGTGCCGCGCACCAGCGCGGCAATGTCGTCGCGAACCATGGCGAGCGTGTCCGGTGTGGCGAGATCCGACTTCGACACCACCACCAGTCCGTGCGCTACGCCCAGCGAGCGCAGCACCTCGAGGTGCTCTTCGGTTTGCGGCATGACACCCTCGTCCGCCGCTACCAAGAGCATCGCGAGATCGATGCCGCCGGCGCCGGCCACCATGCGGCGCACGAAACGCTCGTGCCCGGGTACGTCGACCACGCCCACGAAAACATCGGCTGCGAGCGGCAGGGGCGCGAAGCCGAGCTCGATGGAAATACCGCGTTCTTTTTCTTCTTTGAGACGGTCGGTGTCGTGGCCGGTGAGTGCTTTGACCAGCTCCGTTTTGCCGTGGTCAACGTGGCCGGCGGTGCCGAGGATGAAGTGGCGGGGCTTCTGCGTCGCGGTCACTGGCTGACGCGCTCGATGCGCGCGCCCAGCGCGTTCAACTTGGATTCGATGCGCTGGTAGCCGCGATCGATGTGGTACACGCGCAGGATTTCGGTTCGTCCCTGTGCAGCCATGGCGGCGAGAATGAGTCCCGAGCTCGCGCGAATGTCGGTCGCCATCACCGGTGCGCCGCCCAACGTCGGCACGCCGCGAATCACGGCGAGGTTGCCGTCGAGTCGAATATCGGCGCCGAAGCGGCGCAGCTCGGGCACGTGGGTGAAGCGATCGGGATAGATGGTTTCTTTCACCGTGCTGACACCGTTGGCGGTGCACAGGGCCGCGATGATCTGTGCTTGCATGTCGGTGGGGAATCCAGGGTACTCGCGCGTCACGATGTCGGTGGCGTGCATGCGCTTCGGCCCCCGGACGCGCGCGCGGTTGGGCCCCACCTCGATGGTGCACCCCGCGCGCTCGAGCACGGCGAAGACAGCACCCATGTGCGACGGGTCGCAGTCGGTGATGGTGATGTCGCCGCCGGTGACGGCCGCCGCCGCCGCGAACGTCTCCGCTTCGATGCGGTCGGGAATGACGCGATGGCGGAGCGGTTTCACCGACGTAGTTCCGTGCACCACCACGCGCGAGGTGTCGCGCCCTTCGATTTCGACACCGCACTCGATGAGCGCGTCGATCAAATCGGTGATCTCGGGCTCGAGCGCGGCGTTGCGAATGACAGAAGTTCCATCCGCCAGCGACGCCGCCATGATGGTTTGTGCGGTGGCGCCGACACTCGAGATCGGGAAGTTTACTTCGCCGCCGCGCAGCCGGTCGCAGCTAGCCTCGATGTATCCGTGCGAGAGCTCGACTTTGGCGCCCAGCTTTTCCATAGCCATCAAGTGCAAGTCGATGGGTCGCGGACCCCAGGCGCATCCGCCCGGCATGCTGACGCGCGCGCGCCCGTGCACCGCCAGCGTGGGCGCGAGCACGTAGATCGACGCGCGCATGGTACGAACCAACTCGTAAGGTGCTTCGATGCCGTCGGCGTGGGTGGTGTCGATGGTGAGAACGCCCTCGTTGCTCGTCGTCACCGCGCCCAGCAGGTCGAGCATCTTGACCATGGTTCCGACATCGCGCAGATCGGGCACGTTCTCGATGACACTCTTGCCGCGCGCGAGCAAGGCGGCGGCCATGAGCGGGAGTACCGCGTTCTTGGCGCCGTGCACCGAGACGCTGCCGTGCAGCGGGGTCGGTCCGTCGATGACGAATTTGTCCATGGTAGTGTGCTACGCCGTCGTGGCCGTGACCACGCGATCGTGGCCGGCCAAATCCTGGGCAACGTCGACCGAGCCGAAGCCCGCCTTGCGGAGCAGCTCGGATACCGCGCGCGCCTGGGTGTGGCCGATCTCGAACATGACGAAACCATCCGCCTGCAAGCGGCGCGCCAGCAGCGGGATGCAACGGCGGTAGAAATCGAGGCCGTCCGCGCCACCGTCGAGAGCGGCCACGGGCTCGTGCTCGCGCACTTCGCGCGGCAGCGCTGAGAGCTCGCTCGTCGCGATATAAGGCGGATTGCAAACGATCCCGCTGAACATCGTTGACCCTACCGCGAGGAACTCGCAGGCGTCTATTTCGACCGCACGCACGCGCGCCGCGACCGCGTTGCGGTGTGCGTTGGCCGCGGTGACACCCGCGGCCAGCGGCGACGAGTCCACCGCGGTCACGTCGAGGTTGGGAACGCGCACGGCGAGCGAGATGCCGATGATGCCGCTTCCGCAGCACAGGTCCGCGACCGAGATCGACTCGTGCAGCGGGCGCGAGCGCAGCTGGGATTCCGCGAGCTCCACCAGGAGCTCGGTTTCGGGCCGCGGCACGAACACGCCCGGCCGAACCGAAAACGGCAACGACATGAACTCGGTCCCTTCGAGGATGTATTGCAGCGGCTCGCGGCCGGCGCGGCGCTCGACGATCTCCCAGTAGCGCGCGGCCACACCGGCGTCCAGCGTGTCGCCCGACTTCACGTACACGTCGAGCATGTTGCAGCCCATCGAGTAGCACAGCATCCACTCGGCGTTGCGGCGGGCGTTCGGTACCCCATGGCTCACCAGGTGCGCCTCGGCGCGCTGCAGCCAGTCACGAATGTTGCCGGACGACGTCGAGCTCTCGCGCATGATCACTCCGAACGCGCGCTCGTCTCGGCGCGCTCCATGAGGTCGGCCTTGCGCAGGGCCTCGATCAACTCGTCCAAATAGCCGCCCATCACGTCACTCAAGTTGTGGGTAGTGAAGTTGATGCGGTGGTCGGTGACGCGCTGCTGTGGGAAGTTGTAGGTGCGAATCTTGGCGCTGCGGTCGCCGGAACCGATCTGGCTGCGGCGTTCTGCCGACAGCTTTTCTTCCTGCTCTTTATGAGCGCGGTCGAGCAAGCGCGCCTGCAGCACCTTGAGGGCTTTGGCCTTGTTCTTCAGCTGCGAGCGTTCCTCCTGGCAGGTCACTACGAGGCCGCTCGGAATATGCGTGATGCGCACCGCGCTGTCGGTGGTATTGACCGACTGCCCGCCCGGGCCGCTGGAGCGATACACGTCGACGCGCAGCTCGTTGGGGTCGATGTGCACCTCGACTTCTTCCGCTTCCGGCAGCACCGCCACCGACGCCGCCGAGGTATGAATGCGGCCGCTCGCCTCGGTGGCGGGGACGCGCTGCACGCGGTGCACGCCGCTCTCGTACTTGAGGGCTCCGTAGGCGCCGGCGCCGGCCCCGGTCACCAACAGGATCACTTCCTTGAATCCGCCCATGCCGGTCTCGTTGCTGCTCAGGACCTCCGCCTTCCACCCTTTGCGCTCGACGAAGCGCGTGTACATCCGCAACAGATCGCCCGCGAAGAGCGCGGATTCTTCGCCGCCGGTGCCCGCGCGAATTTCCACGATGGTGTTCTTGTCGTCGTTGGGATCCTTGGGCACGATGAGAAACTGGAACTTCTCTTCCAGCGCGGCGCGTTCTTGCTGCAGCGACTCCATCTCGGCGCGAGCGATCTCCACCAGGTCGGCGTCGTCATTGGCTGTGATGATCTTCTTGTTGTCGGCCAGCGTCTCTTCGACTTTCTTGAGCTGCTTCGTGACCTCCACGAGATCGGCCATGTCGGAGCGTTCCTTGGCCAGCTTGCGCCAACGCGCGTTGTCGCGAATCACCTTTTCCTCGGCCAAAAGCGAGGTGAGCTCGTCGAAGCGAGACAAAATCTGATCGTATTTGGGATTCATTGCATTGGTCGCGCCGGGGCCGGGCGGAGGAACGAAATGTTAGGAGGGAATCTCCAGCCTGGCGTTCTGGTAGTCGAGGCACGCCACCAGCGCCGCGATCGCGACCTCCAGCATATCATCGCTCGGTTCGGCTGTCGTGACTTTTTGCAGCGTGAGGCCGGGCCAGATCGCGGGCGCCATGACGCGCGCAAATTTCTCCTTGGCCGAGAGGCGAATGAACTCGAAGGCGATGCCGCCGATGACGGGAATGAAGGCGAAGCGAAGCAGCCGGTCGCCCCACGTCTCCGGTTTCCCCAAGAACGAAAACACGACGATGCTCACCAGCATCACCACCAAGAGAAAACTGGTGCCGCAGCGCGGGTGCAGCGTGGTGTAGGGGCGCGCATTCGCCACGGTGAGATCCTGGCCGTTTTCGAACACGTAGATGGTCTTGTGCTCGGCGCCGTGGTACTGAAACACGCGCTTCATCTCTTTCCAGCGCGCGATCAGGATCAAGTAAGCCAAGAAGACGATCAAGCGGAACGCGCCGTCGATCAAGTTGAAGGCGATGCTGCCCTCGACGTCCAAAAGCTCGGTGAGCCACAGCGGCAGGTAGAAGAACAACAGAAAGCCCATGGCGAGCGCGAACACCACCGAGCCGAAGATCGAGAGGTTGGTCGCCGCCGTCTTCTTCGGCTTGGGATCGCTGTCCTCGGCGGCCTGCGACGCGGAGTACGACAGCGACTGAATGCCGATCCACATCATCTCGACGAGGTTGATGGCCCCGCGAATGATGGGCAAGTTGAGCAGCTTGAAGCGGTGCGTGAGCGCCGTGTAGCGGTTCTTCTGGATGACGATGGTCCCCTGCGGCGTACGAACGGCTGTCGCGTACACCGTCGGCGACCGCATCATGACGCCTTCGATGACCGCTTGGCCACCGACGCTGATGCGTTTTTGTGACATGGACGGAGACTACTCGGAACCGGCGTCTTTGTACTTATACTTCTCGCGGAAGCGTTCCACGCGGCCGGCCGTGTCGATAAACTTGCGCTTGCCCGTGTAGAACGGGTGCGACGCCGACGAGATTTCCATCTTGATCACGAAGTGCTTGACCCCGTCGATGTCGCGGGTCTCGGCGCTCTTCATGGTCGAGCGGGTGACAAACTCGGCGCCGACGCTGGGGTCGACGAAAATGACCGGATAGTACGCGGGGTGGATTTCTTTCTTCATTTCGTATGGCTCCTCAAAATCGAACCGGAAGAATAACCGAAAAGGCCGAGCCCGGCAAGGGGGCTCGGCCCTCGGCCCTAACTGTCGAGCCAGGGGGTCCTTACTGCCCCTTCAGCTGCTGGAAACGCTCCAAGGCTTCCGATGCCTTGTCGTTCTCACCCATCTCGCCGTAGCAGGTCGCGAGATACTGCCATGCTTTGCCGTCGCTGGGATTCGCTTGCACGTACTTTTCGCCCCACATGGCGGCACTCGGGTAATCCTCTTTGGCCATGTGCGCCACCATTAGATTGAGCACCGTGGGCAGATCGTCGGCCTTCAAGTCGAGTGCCTTGGTGTAGTACTCGATGGCGACGTCGATCTTGGAGGGATCGTCTTTGCGCTGCGCCAACGCCGAGCCGGCGATCTTGGAAAACACGTCGAAGTCGTCCGCGCCCGCTTTGGCGCGCTCGTTGGCGGCGATGATGAGGATGGGCTCCGCGCCTTTGTAGTTGTGCGCGGTGTACAGCTCGTTGCCGATTTCCTCCACCGCGGGATACTTCGTCGGATCCTTGTCGATCATCGATTGCACGCGGCTGACGGCTTCGTCCACGCGGCCCAGCTGTGCCAGCGAGCGCACCGCGAGCTGGAGCGCGCGCGTGTAGTTGGCATCGCTGGGCGGCGCCAGCTCCAGCACCTTCTCCGCCTGCGCCAGCGCCTTGTTGTCGTAGGTGGAATCGATCTGCGCCAGCCGCGAGTACATCACCGCCAAGTTGTAGTGGCCCGCCGACTGCGTCGGGTCGGCTTGGGTGGCGAGCTCGAACTGAGTGGCGGCGCGCTGCACGTCTTGCTGCTTGAACGCGTCCTGGCCCGCCTTGTAGTGGCGCGCGTAATTGCTCTGAATGTTGTTGGCGATGTCGCGTGCCTTCTTGGGCTCGAGCTCTTTCGCCTTGCTGAAATGGCTGTACGCCGCCGCCACGCTGTCGAGCTCGCTGTAGGCCAGGCCGAGGTAGAAGTGCGCTTCCCCGTCCTTCGGATCCTTGGCAATGGCCTTGAGCAGAATGGTGCGGGCTTGGTCGTACTGCTTGTTTTGGATGTAGATAATTCCGCTGGTGGTCTCCACCGATTTGGCAATGAGAACCACGGGCAGCAGCATGAAGGCAACGACGAGCAACGTCTTTGATCGTTTCATTAGTCAACCTCCGGCGTAATCGAAGAGGCCCCTCCCGGGCGGGTGGGGCCTCTTCCCTGCACTACGACGCTATCGCCGTAGATCCTAAGCGTTCATGCTCTTCAAGAACTGTGAGTTCGACTTGGTTTTGCCCAGCTTGTCGAGGAAGAACTCCATGGCCTCCATGAGAGGCTTGTCATTCAAGAATTTCCTCAAAATCCAGATTTTCTCCAAGTCTTTTTTATCGATTAAGAGCTCTTCCTTGCGGGTTCCGGACTTGAAAATGTCGACCGCGGGGAAGATGCGCTTGTCCGAGAGGCGCCGGTCGAGCACCAGCTCCATGTTACCGGTGCCCTTGAACTCTTCGAAAATGACCTCGTCCATGCGGCTGCCGGTTTCGATCAGCGCGGTCGCGATGATGGTGAGGCTGCCGTTGCCCTCGATGTTGCGCGCGGCGCCGAAGAAGCGCTTCGGGCGCTGCAGCGCGTTCGAGTCCACACCGCCGGAGAGAATCTTCCCCGAGTGCGGGACCACCGCGTTGTGCGCACGCGCCAGACGCGTGATCGAGTCCAGCAGAATGACGACGTCCTTGCCGTGCTCGACCAGGCGCTTCGCCTTTTCGATCACCATGTCGGCGACTTGCACGTGGCGCTCGGCGGGCTCGTCGAAGGTGGACGAGATGACCTCGCCCTTGACCGAGCGCTCCATGTCGGTGACTTCCTCCGGTCGCTCGTCGATCAACAGCACAATCAAGTAGACCTCGGGATGATTGGCCGTGATCGCGTTGGCGATCTTTTGCAGCAGGATGGTCTTACCGGTTCGCGGCTGCGCCACGATCAGGCTGCGCTGTCCCTTGCCGATGGGCGACATGAGGTTGATCAAGCGCGTCGAGAGATCTTCCGGATCGTGCTCGAGGTTGAACGACTCCTGCGGATACAGCGGGGTCAGGTTGTCGAAGAACGGTTTCGTCTTGGCGACGTCAGGGTGTTCGTGATTCACCGCTTCGACGCGTAAGAGAGCGAAGTACCGCTCCGAGTCCTTGGGACTTCGAATTTGCCCCGAGACGGTGTCGCCGGTGCGCAGGTCGAATTTCTTGATCTGCGAAGGCGAGACGTAGATGTCGTCCGGTCCCGGCAAATAGTTGTAGTCGGGCGAGCGGAGGAATCCGTAGCCCTCGGGTAATACTTGCAGCACGCCCTCCGCGAAGATGAGGCCGTTTTGCTGCGTTTGCGCCTCGAGGATTTTGAAGATCAGCTCCTGCTTGCGCATCGAGCTCGTTCCCTCGATTTCGAGGGAGTTCGCTACGTCGAGCAGCTCGGAGATGGACTTCCCCTTGAGGTCCGCGATGTCCATTCGCTTTGCTCCAATAGAAGACACGGTAGGTAGGTTTCGGGACTAATCCGCCCGAAAGGGTGAGAGGTTTACTGCGTCAACGGTGGTTTACGTCCGTCACGATGATTGAGCACTTGGTCGCCGGTTGGGCGTCGATCGATGGTGTATGGATTGATTGCTAATTGGTTTGCGAGAAAGAACCTACGAGCTTTGTGTCGTGCTCCGGTGCTTTCCACCCCGCCGCCCATTCGGGCGCTATTGCAAATGGTGTTCCACCCAGGCGTGCGGTGTCGTCGCGATCCGGCAAGCTCTACTTCTTGAGCAAGTCGTATCGATCCATCGTCTCCTTGAACTTGTCCATGTCGCCCATATCCTTGTACCCCATGGCGAGCAATTGCCACCCTGTCGGATCGCTGGGACTCAGCGCCACCAGCTTTTCGCCCCACTGCACCACTTGCTCAGCGTCCTTGGCCGCGGTATACGCGAGCACGATGTTGAGCACGGTAGCCGGGTCGTCGGGTTGCAGGTCGAGCGATTTTTGGTAGTAGCCCACCGCCTCCGCGAGCGCGTTGGGATCCGTGTCGCGCATGTTGTAATAGGCGACACCGAGATTGTAGTACACGTTGGCATCGTCCGCCGCGACTTTCGCGCGCGCGTCCGCGGTCATCTTCAGGAAGATGGCCGCACCCTTCCAATTGGCCGTTTTCAACAAATCGTTGCCGATGTCCTGGATGATCTGGTAGTTGGCCGGATCTTCCTCGATCATGCGCTGGAAGCGCTCCATCGCGTCTTCTTCGCGGCCCAGCTGCACCAGCGACTTGCCGGCTAGCGTGAGTGCCCGCGAATAGGTCTGCTCGCTGGGATTCGAGATCGACAGGACCTTGTCCGCCTCTTTCAACGCTTTTTCATAATCCTGCTTGGCGTTCGCGGAATCCACCGCGGCCAGCGAGAAGTAGGAGCTGCCCAGGTTGTAGTGACCGATGGCCTGGCGCGGATCGGCTTGCGTCGCCAGCTTGAATTCGTGCGCCGCCACCTTGTAGTCGACGCGATTGTACGCGTTCTGCCCCAGCTTGTAGTGCTTCGCGAAGTTGCTCTGGATGTTGTCGGCGATCATCTTCTCGCGCTTGGGGTCGAGCTCTTTCGACTTCATGAAATGGTCGTACGCGAGTGCCACACTGTCGAGCTGGCTGTAGGCGTAACCCATCTGGAAGTGCGCCTCGGGGTCGTTGGGGTTCGCGGCCAGCGCCTTTCT
>JAICFA010000036.1 GCA_025923935.1 Candidatus Krumholzibacteriia bacterium | reverse complement strand
GTCTCTTCAACGGGCGCGGACGACCCGGTGTCTACCGGCGTCTCGTCGACTGCCTTCTTTCCGCCGCAACCGGCGACCGCCACCACCATGAACAGCATCGTGGCGAGCACCATGAACCGCTTGATCATCCCATGACCTCCTGGATACCGGGATATACGTGACGTTATATATGTGCGCGCCGACAGGGTCAAAAACGCGCTAAGTTCAATCGAATTAAGGGCTCGACCAATCGGGATCGGAGCCCTGGGCCAATATTCTCTTACCCCCCGTAACGATGTCAACCACGGAAACCGACTCCTCCCGGCCCCGCTCGGTACACACCAAGTGGCGGCCGTCCGGAGCCCACCTCGGGTCCTCGTGACTGTGATTGTCCTTGGTGATCAGGCGCCCGTCACGGCCGTCTGGCGTGATGACGGCGATCTGAAACTCACTCCCCATGCGCGTCGAGAAGGCGATGATGTCCCCCTTGGGCGACCACGCCGGCGACGCGTTGTATCCGCCGGTGAAGGTGAGCCGGCGCACGTTGCTGCCATCGCGTCCCATCAGGTACAGCTGCGGCGTTCCGGTCCGGTCGGACAGGAAGACCAATTCGCGGCCTCCGGGCGACCAGCTCGGGCTGGTGTCGATCGCCTTGTTGTGCGTCAAACGCTGCACCAGCTTGCCGGCGCGATCGAGCATGTACACCTCCGCGTTGCCGTCTTTCGAGAGCGCCGCGAGCAGCATTCCCTGCTTCTGCGACCAGTCGACCGCGGTGTTGGTGCCGCTGTAATTCGCCAGCCCGCGCGATTTGCCTTCGCTCAGCACGCGCGTGAACAAATCGGCTTTCCCGTCGCGGAAGCTCGTGTACGCAATGGCTTGGTTGTTATCGATCCAACGCGGTGCAAGAAGCGGTACAGTTTGCCGTACCAGTACGCGAGGGCTGTATCCGTCGTAATCGGAAACAACGAGTTCCCATTTGCCGTTCACCTTGCGCGTGTACACGATCTGGGTCGATGCGACTCCGACATCGCCGGTGACTAATCGCACGACTTCGTCGGCGAAATGGTGCGCGATACGGCGCAGCTCCTTGTCGGTGATCTTGTACTTTTTCCCTCCTACGAAATCGCCGGATGCGATGTCGGTCACGGTTCCCTCGAAGGTAACGGCGGGGCCTTCCAAGAACACCCGTCCACGCACGACGACCGCGTTGACGCCGGCCACACCGGCGGTGGCGGGCTCTTCGCGCATGATCTTGAACAGGCCGGTGAACTGAAGATCTTGCAGGACGATTTGCTCGAGACGCTGTGCCTTGTTGAGGTTGTCGCCCGTGCCGGTGAATTGCGGCAGCCACAACGGCACCACGAACACGTCTTCTTTGACGACGGGGTCGGGCCACACATCGGTCTGCGCCGCGGCGGCAGTGGGCAGCAGCACCATGGCAACGATCGCGATGCACCGAATTGTCATTCCATTTCGCCTTTCGCTTTCGACGCGAGCACTCTCGCGACGCGTTTGGTTACGGCTGTGCGGGCGTGAACTTGAAGGTGAAGTGCACGCCCAGATACTCGTCCGCGTATCCACGCGGGAGCGGAGGAAACGGGGCGGCCTCGATCACGGCGCGCTGGCATGACTGGTCGAACAAGAAAACGCCGGAGGGTTGCTCCACCTCGACGTGGGTGATGTCGCCATCGCGGTGCACACGAAAATAGATGACCGCCTGGCGCTCGATGGTTTGGCTGCCGGCCGGCACCTGCCAGGCGGCGGCGATTTTGTGACGCATGCGCGCCACGAAGGCGTCGTAGGGAAATTCACCGCCGTCGAAGGAAATACCGCCGGCCGCCGCTCCCGGAGCCGACTCGCCCGCGCTGTCAGTCGCATCCGTAGCACTGGAGTCGCCTTTGGCGATGTCGGCGCGCGGTACCGTTTCCGCCGGCTTCTGCTCTTGCGCCTTCGGCTGGGGCTTGGGCTTGGGCTTTTCGACCGGCGGGGCGAGCTCTTCTTTCTTGGGCTCTTCCTTGGGCGGCTCGGGCGCCGGCGGGGTCGGCTTGGGCTCGGGCGCGGTCGCGGCCGGCGGGGCGGATGCCACCGAGGCGGAGACCAAACGCACGCGATAGGTTTCGCGCGGGATGTACCTCACCTGGCGGAACGTCACCGAGATGAACACGAGCAGCATGGCCAGCCCGTGCGCCCCGAGCGATATGAGAACTGCCTTCTGCATCTCCCTCCACTTACCGCCGCCGCTTCGAGTCGCGCTGCATCTCGGTAATCATGCCGACGTCGTCAATGCCCGCCGCCTTGACTTCACCGATCACCGACATCACGGTGCCGTGGGTCGCCGCCTCGTCGGCGCGCACGAACACCACGTCTTCGCCCGCCGACTTCAACGTCGACAACGTCGAAGCGAGCTGCGTGCGATCGACTTTGTCGTCGTTGATGAAGATATTGCCGTCCTTGGTAATCGAGATCACCACCGCTTCGGTTTCCTTGATCACCGTCGACTTGGCCTTGGGAAGCTTGACTTGAATTCCGGCCTGCATGAAGGGCGCGGTCAACATGAAGATGACGAGCAGCACCATCATAACGTCGACCAGCGACGTCACGTTGATGTCGGCAAGGTTCGAATATGGGGTGCGTTTGAGCATGATGACCCCTAGTAAGTGGCTCCGCTGCGGGCCGGACGCGCGGGTGTGCCCGGCGGGCTGGCGGCGCGGCGCGCGCGCGACACCACGGCGCCATCGAGCACTCGCGCGATGAACCAATCCAGCTCGGTTTCCTTGCGCCGCACCGCGCGGCCGAGCGTATTGTAGGCAAAGAGCGCCGGAATGGCGGCGGCAAGACCCGCAATGGTTGCAACCAGCGCCTCCGCGATGCCGGGACCCACGACTTCAAGCGACGCGGCGCCTTCCACTCCCATGCTCAAAAAGCTGTGCATGATACCCCACACGGTACCGAGCAGGCCAAGAAACGGAGCGCCGGCTGACGTTGTCGACAAAAGATTCAAGTGCCGCTCCATCTCGCCGATCTCGGTTATCGCGCGACCTTCCAACGCCGCTTTCAGCAACGAGCGTTCACTGTCGGCTTCGGCCGGATCATCGAAAACCAGTACTCCGTCGGCGCCGCGGGAGGCCAAGAACGCCCGCGTCTCGAGCAAGAGCGAGGCCTCGATGGAGGGCAGGTGACGTTCCGCCTCGGGGATCGCGGCGGCAACCCCGCGCTGGACCAGCGCTCGCTTCATCGCCTGTCCGCGCACGCGTAACTTCTTATATAAGCGCGCGCGGTCCCAGACGACGGCCCATGTCATCACCGACATGACGAAAATGATGGCCAGGATGAAGAGGCCGAAACGGCCCGATTCGGCGAGTATTTGCGGCAGCGATCTTCCAATTGCCGCGGGCACAGCCGCGAAGAATTCCATATGGCTTCCTTCCTCGATGAGTGTCTTCGTGCGCGCCAGAGACGTGCGTTTTGCCAAGGTCTAGCACAAGGCCCAAAACCTTGCCTAGCAAAAGTGCCACCTCGGGCCGCCCCCACGGCCCGCTTCGTGCATACTCCCACGCCGGGGAGCAGTTCCCCGCGCTTGTTGCTTGGGGCTACTTGAGTTATATTTTTTTCGGTCTATTCCGCGTTCGCGAGACCTAAGCCGCCCCCTGGGAAACTGCCCGTCACGCACGGGAGGTCGTGTCATGAAACTCCGCTATGCTTCTTCCCTGGCCTTTTGCTGGTGCATTCTGGCTGCTTCGTCCTTCGCGCAGACCGGAGGGGTCGTTTTGCGCGCCGATGCGCCGATGGGCGCGGTGCTCCAGACCGGCGACAACATCTCCTTCGAGTACCAAACCCGCGAGGACGCGGCGGTCGTTGTCTTCAACATAGACTCCCAGGGCCTCGTGCACGTGCTGCATCCCCAGGGTGAACCCGAGGTATCGCAGGCGATGCAGTCGTACACCGTGCCCGATGAGGGGAGCGGCGACATCGTGATCGATTCGCCGACCGGCGTGGAGTTCGTGTTCGCGCTGGCGGTGAAGGATCCGAGTGCCATCAACACCGCGCAACTGGACCGTCTGCGCGAGATCGACAACGGCGGCGAGCCCTATCGCGTCGAAGGCGATCCGTTCCTCGGCGCCAACCAGATCGCGAGCGATTTGGTGTCCGGGGTGTCCAATCGCAACCTGTACTTCGGCTATACCTTTTTCTATGTGAACGACCGTGTCGAGTATCCGTGCTACTTGTGCTCGGCGTGCGACGGGGTTCCCGACGATCCGTCGTGCGAGCAGAATCGCGTGGTGCAGAGCTTCGACCGCGACCAGACGCTGACCTATCCCTTGTCGCGCGCCTATGAGATCGTAACGGAGGATCAGGAGATCAGCGCCGAAGACGGTGCCCACATCGAGGTACCGGAAGGCTCCGACGTCGACGTGAACTTCTATCCGTACGGCGTGGAGGCGCGCGCCGTCGATCCCTTCTATTCTTCGCTGTGGAACGACTGGTGGTACGACCCGTTCTACTGGTACGGCCCCTACTATCCGTACTATTCGCCGTACTGGGGATCGGGCTGGAACATCAGCATCGGTCTCGGCTGGGGCTGGGGATGGGGATGGTGGGGCGGGTACTACTGCTCCGGCTGGTACGCCCCGTGCGGGTGGTACTCACCGTACTGCGGCTGGGACTACTATGGCGGCGGTGGCGGTGGCGGCTACACCCAGCCCGACAAATTCAAAGCGAAATTCAAAACCGCGTCGGCGCTCACCTCGACGCACGCGGTGGCTGCCAAGCGCGACGGCTCGCTGCGCATTGCGTCCAAGGATGTGCAGTCGTGGAAGCAAGTCAGCAAGGGCGTTTCGCGGACAACCTCCGCGACCTACGCCAAGGGCCGTTCCAAGGGTGCCTTCGACTCCTATAAAGGAGGCTCGCGCGTGATCAAGTCGGCACCGTCGAAGTCGAAGGGCTTTGCATCGTCGCGCAGCGGGAGCTCGACGCGGATCAAAGGGACGCCGACGCGCGGGTACAACTCCACGCGCAAGGGTGTGTCCAATGTGCAGCGCGGCGGCGGTGGGTATAAGTCGAAAGCCTACTCACCCGGTTATCGCGGTTCGTCGAAGTCGCGGCCGAGCGGAAGCTACGCGCCGCGCTCGAGTGGATCGCGCAGCAAGGGCAGCTCGTATGCACCGCGCTCCGGTTCGTCGTACCGCAGCGGCGCTATGAAGAGTTCCTCGTCGTATCGCGGTGGCAGCAGCATGCGCAGTGCGCCATCCTCTCGCGGCGGCAGCAGCATGAGAAGTGCACCCTCCTACCGCGGCGGCGGTGGCGGCCGCTCGTTCGGCGGCGGGCACGGCGGCCGCGGCAAGTAATCGCACCACGACATCCGTAGAAACAAGAAGGCCTCCCGGAAATCCGGGAGGCCTTCACTTTTGATTCTGTCTTTCGGGCTAGAGAGCCTTGTAGCTCTTCACATCGAGGTATTTCACACCGTCGATCTTCTTCACGATCGTCGAGATCTCGACGTTGCCGCTCGCGTTGTCGTCGCGCAGGTGCGACACGCGCTCGCTGTCCAACAACGGATAAACCTTGCCATCCGCCGTCTTAAACATGGGCGAGCACTCCGCGGTGGCGCCGATCCCGCAATGACCGCACGCGTAGTTGCCGGTCAACACGAGACGCTTGTTTTCGCGATACGGAACCGCATCCACGGCGGCGGCCGCCGTCTGGGTCGACTTCGAGCAACCCGCGGCCCCCGCGGTCTCGACCGCGCTGCCGCAGGACTTGCTCGTGCCCGCAGTCTTGGCCGCGGCACCCTTGCTGTCGCACGCGACCGTGCCGTTTTCCATCGACGCCGCTGCGGCCGAGCCCTTCTTGCAGCAGTCCGCGGACACCGTCGTGCCCTGCAAATTCGCGGCGAACGCCGCAGTGTTGATAACCGGCGAGGCGCCCGGTGCGACCATCGCCGACTTGATCATGGCCTTGTGAACGTTCCCGGCCGTCGTAGTCTTAGTCGCCTTCGCGCAGCACGACGGCGACGAGGCGGTGGTCGTCGCGGCCGCGTCCTTGCTACACGATCCTACGGACGCGGCCTGGGCCGAAGCTCCCTTTGCCGACGCCGTCTTGGTCGCCTTTTCGCCGCACGCGAGCGCGGCGTTTCCAAGGGCCGATACCCCGAACGCGGCGACCGTTGCGAGCATTACCATCTTGCGTGTCATTTTCCAGGCCTCCTGAAGGTGTCGAGTGAACCCGTGAGCGAGTGACTCCATGATGGTCCATTGGGGGGCGGCCGTCAAGCCGCCGGTGCGTCTTCTACACCGGCTTGAATGAGCAAGTTTCGGGCTATTTCCCGTCGATTTCCACGCGTTCCCCGGTGCTGAAACGCCTTCCGTCCTTCTGTATGCGGCAGGCCTCCACATGGGCATCGTGCTCGAAGCACAGCAACCAGTTACCGGCGCTGGCCCGTTCCAAAAGAGACGTTTTCTCGTCCATTACGGTGACGGGAAAGAGGTCGTAGCTCATGACATAGGGGGTCGGTATGTGATGATGGGTGGGAATCAAGTCGCCGCAGAAAAAAAGTCGTGCGCGCTCATCGCCGATCACCGGGAGCTGCTGGCCGGGCGTGTGCCCGTCGAATACCAGCAGGTCGAAGCCGGGAGCGAGCGACCACGGCCCCTCGTGGAGGCGCAGCACCCCGTCGCGCTCCATGACGCGCATGCGGTCTTCGTAATAGCTCGCCTTGTCGCGCGGTGTGGGTGCGAACGCGTGGCGCCACTGACTGTGCTGGACGTGGTGCGCCGCGTTCGGGAACAACAACCGCCAATCATTGCCGTCGGGCTCGACGATGCCCGCCCCGTGGTCGAAGTGCAAATGCGTGAGCAAGACGTCGGTGACGGCGGAGGGTTCGACCCCGAGCGCGCGAATCGAGTCGCCCAGGTGGTCGGTTTCTTCGAAGGCGTAGATCTGGCGATTCTTCTCGCTGTGCCCCGCTCCCGCTCCCACGTCGACCACGATCGTCTTGCCGTGCCCGCGCACCAGCAAGACGCGCATCACCATCGGCACGCGGTTGTACGCGTCCGGCGCAATCAGCCGCTCCCACATGGTCTTGGGAACCACGCCGAACATGGCGCCACCGTCCAGACCGAATCGGCCGGCAATGCAGGTGCGCACGTCCCATTCGCCGAAACGCATGCGCGCACTATAGCACGCGCGCGCGCGCAGCCGCTACGAACGCTCGACTTGCACCGCGGTGCCGTACACCAGCAGCTCGGAGGCTCCTTCGGAAATGTCGGTGGAGGAAAAACGCACGCCGACGATGGCGTTGGCGCCGTGGCGCGTGGCTTCTTCGCGCATGCGGTCGAGCGCCTGCTCGCGCGCCTCGGCGAGGAGCTTGGTGTACTGCAGAATCTCGCCGCCGGTGAGGTTCTTGAAAAAGGCGAGAATATCCGTGCCCAAATGGCGCGCGCGCACGGAGCTTCCCTGCACGAGTCCGAACACTTGGGTGACGCGGTGACCCGTCACCTCATCGGTGGTGACGACGATCATCGTTCGACCTCCTTGTACGGATCGTGTTTGTGCTCGTGGTAGCGCTCGCGCACGACGGAGATGAAGATCACGAGCAATCCCACCACGATCAGCGACACACTGATGCCTTCGTAGGTGAGCAGAGCCGGCGAACGCAAGACTCCGACCACGACGTAACCTACGATGGCCAGGACGCCGGCGATCAACATGACGAAGCCGACGCGCCGCTCGCTCTTGCGGTAAACCCCTTCCCAGTACCCTTTCCAAAATTCGTCGTCGGGCGGACGCAGCTTGAGCTCGCTCGTCATACGCACAATGCGGCCCAGCGAAGCCAGCTCGCGCCGACACTCGTCGCATTCGCGCACGTGCGCTTCGTAGCGTTCCGCCTCGGCGGCCGCCAGCTCGCCGTCAAGCCAGCGCATGCCGTCCGTCTGATATCGGGTGCAGGCCGGAATCAAAACGCCTCCTTGGTCCGCGCGGGTAGGCCGGTCGTCTCCATCTCCTCGACCAGCGTGCGCAGCGCCTGCCGGGCGTAGAACAGTCGCGACATGACGGTACCGATCGGAATACCGAGCAATTCGGAGATTTCCTTGTACGAGCAATCGTTGAAGTTCTTGAGCATGATAATCTCCCGATGGTCGTCGGAAAGCCGTTCGATGGCCGCGCGCACGATGCGCCGGCGCTCGTCGCCCTCGAGGTCGTCGAGCGCACTCGGTCGCGGCGAGGCAATCTCGCGGTGCGTGTTTTCATCGTCGATGGACACTTCCGTGCGGCCGCGGCGCAGATAGTTGAGGCAATGATTGCGCAGCACCCGGTAGAGCCAGGGATAGAACGGCCGCTCCTCGTCGAAGCGCGCGCGCGCCTGGTACACCTTGACGAACGCCTCCTGCGACAAGTCGCGTGCATCCTCGGCGTTGTTCACGTAACCGTACGCCACCATGTAGGCGGCCGACATGTAGCGCCGCACGAGTGCCTCGTACGCTCGCTTGTCACCGCGCTTCCACAGACGGATGATCTCGCGCTCGTTTTCAATGTCCAACGACAACCCCGGGAGTGAGGGCCCGGCCACGGCTCGTGCGCTGGCTTCCATGCGCACGGGTACACCGGGCCTCGGGTGGCATTCGAAGTAATTTTTGCTGAGATTCTAGTACCGCGGCCAAGGGCTTGCCACGAAAACAATTGCTTCTTTTTTGCTGGCGATGCACGGGACCTTGCGGTAACGTCAGCGCGCCGACCATCGCACGGGCCGCGCGTCGCGCGGACCCTCTTTCGTCCCTGAACCTGGGAAGCGCATGACCGCGGTCCGCGAGTTTCTAGACGCCCATATCGCGCGCATCGAACCTCTTTCGCGAGAGGTGAATCTCGCCTATTGGAACGCGACCATCTCCGGCCGGGCGGAGGACTTCGAGCACTACGCGCGCCTCGAGGTCGAGCTGCAGCGCGTCTACACCAACGCGAGCGAGTTCGAGTCCGTCAAAGGCTGGCTCGCGGGCGCCAACGATGGCCTACAGGCGCGCCAGCTCGAACTCCTCTATCGAACTTACCTGCGCAACCAGGTCGACCCGGCGCAAATCGAAGAAATGACGCGCCTGTCGAGCAAGATCGTGCAGTCGTTCGGCACCTACCGCGCGCGCGTCGACGGCAATCTCCTCACGGGCAACGACGTTCGCAACGTCCTCAAGCAAAACAGCGACGCCGTATACCGCCGCCGTGTGTGGGAGGCGGACAAAGCCGTGGGCGGCCAAGTCCGCGACGAGCTTCTGCAGCTGGTCCGCTTGCGCAACCAAGTCGCGCGCACTCTCGGCTTCGACGACTATTACGTCATGTCGCTCGAGCTGTCCGAGCAGCGCGCGGGAGAACTGGCCGATTTGTTCGACCGGCTCGACGAATCTACCCGCGAGCCGTTCACGCGCGCGAAGGCGGAAATCGACGCTGCGCTGGCGCAGCGCTACGGCATCGCCGCGACCGACCTTCGTCCCTGGCACTACGAAGATCCCTTTTTCCAAGAGACACCGCGCGTCTTCGACGTGGACTTCGACCGCTACTACCGCGACCAGGATGTGGTCGACGTCGCGCGCCGCTTCTTCGAGGGCATCGGCCTCGAGGTGCGCGACATCCTTGCGCGCAGCGACTTGTATGAAAAGCCGGGCAAGGAGCAACACGCCTATTGTTTGGATATCGACCGCCGCGGCGACGTGCGCGTGCTGGCCAACGTTCAGCACGACGAAACCTGGGCGGGTACTATGCTGCACGAGCTCGGCCACGCCGTGTACGATCGCTACATCGACGCCGGGCTGCCGTTCTTGCTGCGCGAGCACGCGCATGTGTTCGCGACCGAAGCGATCGCCATGCTGTTCGGACGGCTATCGAAAGACGCGCAGTGGATCGACCGCATGGTGGGCGTTTCGGAGCCGGAGCGCGAGCACTTGGTGCGCGAGTCGGAGCGCAACTCCCGACTCTCGCAGCTCATCTTCGCGCGTTGGTGCCAGGTCATGGTCCGCTTCGAGCGCGCGCTGTACGCGAACCCCGACGGCGATTTGAATCGCATCTGGTGGGATTTGGTGGAGCGCTACCAAGCCGTGCCGCGCCCGGAAGGGCGCGACGAGCCGGATTGGGCGGCCAAGATTCACATCGTCTCGGCGCCCGTCTACTACCACAACTACATGCTGGGCGAGTTGTTCGCGTCGCAGCTCGATCATTCACTGCAAGCGCACGTGCGCAAGGCCGGCAACGGTCGCGAATCGTTCGTCGACAACCGCGCAGTCGGCGATTTCTTGCGCGAGAAAGTCTTCGCGGCGGGAAAACGCTGGCACTGGGATGCACTCGTCCAACACGCCACCGGCGAGCCCCTCACTCCGCAACACTTCGTCGAGCAATTCGTTCGCTGAGCGCTTGAGCCTGCGCGGGTCCTGTCGTTCAGCAGCCCACTGCGCTCGGTCCACCGCGACTACGCGCTAGTAGTCCCTCGCTTGTGGGCGCCCGCTGAACGCCACCCGCGCATGCTGAACGACGCGACCCGTGCAGGTGCCTAGCGATCGAACTTCTTGATGTACTCTTCCGCTTTTTCGACGACGTCGCGATTGCCGATGAAGACGGGCGTGCGTTGGTGGAGCGATTGCGGCTGCACATCGAGGATGGGGCCGCGACCGGTCGAGCCGTAGCCGCCGGCCTGCTCGATCACGTACGCCATCGGTACGGCTTCGTACATCAAGCGCAGCTTGCCGGTCGGTTTTTTGGGGTCTTTGCTATCGGCGGGATAGTAGAAAACACCGCCGCCGAAGAGCGTGCGGTGCACATCCGCTACCATAGAACCGATGTAGCGCAGCGAGAGCGACTTGGTATTCCCTTCTTCGCCCTGCAGCCAGCGCGTGTAGCGCTGCACGCCTTCGGTCCAATACTTCTCGTAGCCTTGGTTCACGCTGTAGTACTTCGATTGGCTGGGAACGCGAACGTTGGGATGCGAGAGGAGGAACTCGCCGATGGACGGATCGAGGGTGAAGCCGTTGACGCCGTGCCCGGTGGTGTAGACCAGCATGGTGCTCGAGCCGTACACCAAATACCCCCCCGCAACGATCTCGCGCCCGGTTTGCAGCACATCTTGCAGCTCTCCCGGTCCTGACTTCGAGCGCCGCCGAAAAATGGCAAAGATGGTGCCGACGGCGACGTTGAAATCGATGTTGGTGGATCCGTCCAGCGGGTCGAACACGAGTACGTAGTCGCCGGTGGGATATTGCTCGGGGATGGGAATGATGTCTTTCGATTCTTCCGACGCCATGCAACACAACCGGCCGGTGTGGTCGTTGAGCTGGTAGATGGTACGCTGCGCGTACACATCGAGCTTTTGTACCTCTTCACCCTGTACGTTCTCGTGGCCGGCGGAGCCGAGAATGTCGGCGAGCCCCGCGCGCTGCGTGCGGCTCGCGATGAGCTTACCCGCGAGAGCGATGTCGTACAGGAGACTCGTCAACGCGCCGGAGGAGTCGGGGAATTTCTCCTGCTCCATGAGAATGTGGCGCTCGATGGTGATGACACCGGGCTGGACGGGTTTCGTGGTTTCGGGCGTCATGGGGACCTCGTCGCTTCGCGGTTACTGCCAATACCAATTGAGCTGGCCGGTGATTCCGTAGCCGAAGACCTTCTGAAAACGATCGCCGTCGACGGTCAGGTAGACGGCGTGGATCGCTCCGCCCAGCGCCAGCCGCGGCGTGACACCGATTTCGTAGCCCATCGCACCCAGGAGTGACAGCCCGCTCGCGCTCGCCTCGCCACTGACCGGAAAATCGACTACCGACGGAGGCGGCGTGATGTCGACGCGCCCCTGTCCCCAGCCGGCACCGCCGCGCACATAGAATCCGGTATTGCCGGGAAAATACGTGACCGCCGCGTTCGCGGACCAGAAGCGTACTTCGACGGGAACGTCTTCGGGAATGCTGCCGATCGCATAGTCTTTCGACCAGGCCCAGACTTCTACGCCAACGAGCGTCTCGCGATTCAGCGCCCATGCCCCGCGCGCGTTGCCCGATCCCGACCACTCGCCGCGACGCTCGTCGTCGGGCCAAAGCCACGACACGCTCCCACCCCCCAACCCGAAACCCAGCGCGAGCCCGCTTCGCACCGGTGCCTCCGCTCCCGCCGGCGACACCAGGCCCGCCCACGAGAGTGCGCCGATCAACGCCAGCAGAGCACGCGGGCGCATCGCCGGGTTAGAAGCGCAACATGATGCCGACGCCGATGGTCTGGAAGATCTGGTTCTCGCCCGCGACGCGCTCTTCCTCGTCAATGGGGCGCAACAGATCGCCCGGCGCAAAAACGGAGCTCGAACAATACACGTAGCTGTACTTTGCGTACGCGCTCCAACTGTCCGCGAGCGCGTACTGCAGCCCGATCGACGGCGAAATCATCATTCCACTCGCGTCTTCCATGGTGTTGGCTGCGGAGCCCTCCATGACACCCTCGATGGTGATGGGATCGGCGCTGGTCATGAAGTATCCGATGCTCACTTCCGCGAAGGGATTGGTGCGCGCGTTGGGCACGCCGACGAAGCGCGCCGATCCGCTGAACGTCATGGTGGTGATGAGTCCGCCCTCCACATCCTCGACACCGACGTACTCGATTTTGCCCTTGGAGTCGGTCGAGTTGTTGTCCCACGACGCGTAGGTGAAATTCCCTTTCAAGTCGAGCCAAGGAAACATCGTGTACCCCACCCCCCCGCCGAACTGAAACGCCGAGTTCCAAAAATCGTTGAAAACACCGGGGCTCGAAGGCAGCGCGCCGGCGAGCTCGAAATAGACCTGATACTTGTGCGGAACGCGGAAATACTTCTGATCTTCCGGCGGGGTTCCTACTTGCGCGCGCGCGCAGTTGGCCGCGCACACGATTGCGAACACCAAGCCGATAGACGTCAACACGCGTTTCATCGTTTTCATTTCTCCTACTGCTCGGGCGCGAACGTGGCACTGCGCGCCATTGTCTCGAACGTGGTTACGATGGATCGGAAGCACCGGTCGGATGACCGCGTAGTCCGGGCGGACCCTCGCGTTTTTTCAGGGGCGCTAGCATAGCCTATCGTCGTCCCGCCTAGAAGCCCCAAAAACACCCCCCGTCACGCTGCCGAGACGTCGAAACGGACGAGCTCGGGCCTTTCCGCGCGCAGCACTTGAGCCGCGCTGCCTTGGTTCACCGCGGCTTCCAGCAAGTCCCAGCCGTTGATGAGTGCGGCCACCCGTCCACGGACGCCGTCGCTGTACGAACGCACCAGCAGTCCGGCGTCGATCTCGTCCACGCGCACGCGCAGGCACGCTACGTCGCCGAACACCTTCTCCAGCACCCCACGCGATATGTCCGAGAGAACGTTTCCAAAACGGTCGATGTGGCGCCCGCGTCCGCGCACGCGTCCCCCATCGACGGAGACGGAGGGGACGTCGCGCAGCATGACGATCGATTTGGTGGGCGTGCCAAACCTCGGCACCTTCGCACCGCACGCAATCGCGGCCGCCACCGGCGCAAACAAATCGCGCCCGTGGAATGTCGTGCCGCACACCGGGCGGCCGGTCTCGCGTTGCGCGGCGGCTTCGTCGAGGCGATAGAACTCGGCGGGCATTCCCGCGGCGAGTAGATCGCTGGCAAAACCGTTGTCGGGCCCGACGAGCGTGCGCCCGTTGCAATCGATGACCACACCGCGCCGCGCCGTTCCCACGCCCGGGTCGACCACGACCACCACGACGGCATTGTCCGGGAGATACGGCAGCGACCGCGCCAGCACGAAGCTGGCCCGGGCGATGTCGTGCGCGGAAATATCGTGGGAGAGATCAACGACCAGCGATGAGGGCGAGGACGCGGCGAGCACCGCACGCGTCACACCGGCGTAGAAATCGTCGCCGCCGTAATCGGTCAGGAGCACGATGGGCCGCGCCACCGTTACACCCCGGGAATTTTGTCCGCGGGAGCGGGCGCCTTCTCCCACTTGTCGCGCAACTGGGCGACTACGCGCCGGGTGGCGTCGTAACCGATCTCGATCATCTCGGCGGCGTGCTCGAAGTCGAACGAGCTGTATGCGTCGACGTTGGGATGCACGACGAAGTGCGACTTGGCGACCGAGATGGGAAAATTCTTGCGCGCCATCAAGCCGGTGATCTGCACCACGAGCTGCAAAATGTTCTGCGGGCGCCGGTAAGTCGGATCGACCGGTGCTAAGTGAGATGCCAAGATAAACTCCGCTCCCATCTCCAGCGCGGTTTCGACCGGCAAGTATTGCGACAGGCCGCCGTCGACGTAGAATTCGCCGTCGATCTCCACTGGAAGATAGATTTGTGGAATGCTGCAGCTGGCGCGCACGGCGCGCGCAACCGGTCCGGAGCGAAACACTTTGCGATCACCCGTCACCAGATTGGTGGCGACGACACCGCACGGGACGGCGAGGTCTTCGAAGTGCAGATTTCCGATCGTCTCGCGCACGAAGTCTTCGATACGCTGGCTCGAGATGAAGCCGAGACGGGTGAGGCGGATGCTGACCAATTTCCGCCAGCTCATGTTGGTCGCCACCGCCTCCATGGTCGAGATCGGCATCCCGGAGGCGAACATCGAACCGACGATGCTGCCACCGCTGGTTCCCGCCACGTAGGAAATGGGTATGCCGGCCTCAACCAGGGCCTTGATCACCCCGACGTGAGTGACCGATTTGGCCGTTCCCCCGCTCAACGCGACCCCGAAGGACCGAAATTTCATCCCGCGTCCCCGAGAAATTTGCAACGCTCATCGCGGAGGCGGCGTCTAAAGGGCATACACACGAGATCGTCGGGAACCGACAGCCCCGGCGCTGCGTATGAGGTCCACAAGGAGGCGAGACATGACGAAGTTGGCGATTGCTGCATCGGTTACGACGATCCTAATCGGTTTTACATCATCCGTATACGCCTGCAAGGCCAAGTCGGCGCAGACCGCGTCGGCCGCCAAGCCGGCAGTGACCTATACGGTCGAGTCAGCCCAGACCAAGCCGGCCCCCAGCTCGAACACCATCGACGACGCGTTCGTGGTCTGCAAGACCGTCGCCCAAACCGCGCCCATCGCGATCGAAGTCGAAGTGCCGCACGAGCGCCTGCAGATGGCCAAGGTCATCCATATCCGTGGCGCAGCAGTGCAGACAGTGCACGACGATACGGCGGTCGACACGGTGAAGCGTACCGTGAAGCTGGCGGCGACATTGGGCCGGGCCTTCGTGACGACCGTCGGCGCAGTTTTCGGCTCGTTGGTCGATGCGGCGCTGGGTGCTACTTCGCCCCTGGTCTAGGGCCCGCTAGTCGCGCTTGACCCCATCGGCGAGAAAATGCCGGTAGCGGTCCGCCATCTCCACCAAAGGTAACCCCACTACCTCGGGTACCGCATACGGGTGAATCTCCGCCACCCGCTTGGCCAGCGCAGGAAATAGCTCGCGCGCCGTCTTGACCACCATCATCGATTCGGACTCTTCGATCACGTCGTCTTCCCACCGGTACACGCTGCGGCACTCCGGCAGCAAGTTGACGCACGCCGCGAAACGCTCCTCGACCAACGCGCGGGCAATGCGCCGTGCATCCGCCATCGTGGGCGCGGTGATC
>JAICFA010000035.1 GCA_025923935.1 Candidatus Krumholzibacteriia bacterium | reverse complement strand
TCGAACGATGTCAGCGTCGTCGATACCGACGAGACCAGCGCCACCTACAACCAGGTCACGGCGACCATCACGACCGCGAGCAGCGCTAAGAGCGTGGTCATCTCCGGCGACGGGACGCTCTATATCGGCACGGCCAACGGGATCTATGTGGTGGATACTTCGAATAACGTAGTGGCCACCGTGGGTCCGGGATCCAGTGCCAAGAGCATCATCACCTCGGCCGACGGCTCGCTGTTGTTCGCGCTCACCGACGAGGGAACCATTCTAGTGGTCGATATCACCGACGGCAGCCCGTCTGAGAACCTAGTAGTGGCTACCATCGGCGCGGGGTCGAGCGCCAAGAGCATCATCACGTCGGCCGACGGCTCGCTCCTTTCTGTCGTGCAGGAGGACACCGACGAAGTCTTGGTGCTCGCAATCGAGATCATTCCGGGCGTGGGCGCGATCGATCCTGATGCCGCGACCTTCACGGTCAAGACGACCGTGGCCGGGATCCTGCAGACGGGCGACGACCCCTCCGATGTCGCCGTCGATCCGCGCGGGAATGGCCGCGTGATCGTCGCCAACGCGGGCGACGGCACCCTGCGCGTCTTCGGCCCCGGCTTTGGTCCGATCACGGCGTTGTTCGAGCTCAATCCCAACACCCTGAACACGAAGTCGAAAGGCAACTACATCTCGGGACGCATCCAGCTCCCGCCGCCGCACAGCGTGCGCGAGATCGACGTAGCGACGATTCGCATCTTCGACCGCATCTACGCGGTTCCTGGGTCCGCCGTCATCGGCGACCGGAACGCCGACGGCATCGAGGATTTGACGGTGCTGTTCTGCCGCGCGGAATTGATCGCGGTGCTACCGCCCAACGGCGACGATGTGGTGGTCACCGTCGTCGCTAACCTGGGCGGCGGGCAAGATGAAGAGATTGTCGGGACGACGACGCTGCGCGTTCTGCGGCCAAAGATCGTCCATCCGAAACAGAACCAGAGCGTGGTGGGCGGACAGTCCCTCGCGATCAATTGGACCACGCCGGACGGCGTACAAGCAGAAGCGGTGAACATCGAGTGGACGACAGCACCCGCTGCTCCGGCTCCGGACGCCGAGTGCCCAGCCTTGAGCACCCTGGACGAAACTCTCGATGCACTGGATGCAAGTCTTGACGAGCCCAACATCGAGAGCACCCAAGACGAATGGCAGACGATCGCGTGGGAGGCCACCAACACGGGCAGCTACACGTGGTCGGTGCCCGTCGAAGTGCATACCGCGGCGCGGCTGCGCGTGACACTGGTTTCCCGCGGCAACAAGGCCGGCGAAAGTATCGTGCCGTTCCAGGTGGACCTCCCGGTACCCACGCGACTGAAGTCCTTCGACGTCTCCATCGAGGACGGCGCCGCGGTGTTGCGCTGGGAAACGACACTGGAAGTCGGGATGGAAGGCTTCGCGATCGTTCGCGCGCAGAGCGAAACCGGCCACTACGCCGACGTCACCTCCGTGAAATCAAGCGGCTCGGCGAGCGGCGCAACCTACGAAGTTCGCGACGACGCGATCAGCGGCAACCAGACCTACTGGTACAAGTTGCGCGAGGTGGCGGAGGACGGCTTGGGCGCGGAGTACGGGCCCTATGCGGTGACGTACCGGGTGACGAACTCGCTCTCGCAAAACCACCCAAATCCGTTCAACCCGACCACGACCATCGGTTACTCGGTCGCGAATGACAACGAAGTGAGTCTCATGATCTACGACGTGGCAGGCCGCAAGGTGCGCACGTTAGTGAACGAGCGTCAGAAGGCGGACGTGTACCAGGTCGTCTGGGATGGATCGAACGATGCGGGCACGCGTGTCGCGAGTGGGGTGTACTTCTACAAGCTCGTGGCAGGCAAGTTCACGCAGACGAAGAAAATGGTGTTGCTGAAGTAGTTTCTTGATCACGGGGAGCATACGAAAGGGCACGACATGAAGACAGCGCTCTTGAAGTTGGCGTTGGTATCGGCATTTCTGGTATTGGGTGCGTTCACCGCCACCGGGTTGATTCCCGACGATGGCGACGGCGACGGCGTACCCGACTCGGTCGACGTGTGTCCGAACGAAGATTCGTCTCCGTTCGACCGCGACGGCGATGGTTGCACCGACGAGTTCATCGGCGGGCGCCACATCGAGTACTGGGGAGAGGCCGACGCGTCCATCAGCTACGTGATCAACGAGCAAGGCGTTCCCAGCATCACCAACGGCAGCGATTTGACCGCGGTGCAGAGTGCAGTCAGCTCGTGGACCACGCTGCCCAACACCGAGCTCAGCGTGGTGTACGGCGGCACGACGACGCAAACCAACTCGAACGGCCTCGACCGGGTCAACCTCGTCACCTTCGTCGACAACGCCTATCCGTTCTCGAATCTGGTCCTGGCCGTGGGCCTGTCGACCAGTTTCGAAGCCGACACGCTGATCGACGGGCGCGTGTACCGCCAAGGCGAGATCTTCGACGCCGACATGGTCTTCAACCCCAACAAGGCGTTCAAAGTCGGCGGCCAGGGCCCGGGCACCGACATCCAGAGTGTTGCCACGCACGAAGCGGGGCATCTTTTCGGCATCTCGCACTCGGCGATTCAATCGTCGACCATGTTCTACGTGCTTCCCGGCGGATTTGCCGCGCGCACGCTCGAACCAGACGACCGTCTCGTCTACCGCAAGGCGTACACCGATCCCGCGACCCTCGCCACCACCAACCGCATCGACGGTGTGGTCACGGACGGACAAACCGACGAGCCGGTGCCCGGTGTCGCGGTCTTCGTGAAGAGCGGCGGCGACACCGCCGCGGTCGACTATACGCTGCCCGACGGATCGTTCTCGTTCCCGGGCCTGCCCGACGGCAGCTACACGGTGTGGATCCACGCCATCGACGGCACGTCGGAAGTGGGATTCATCCAGCCGGCCAACATCAATACGCTCATTCAACAGATCGCGGTGGCGAACGTGGTTCCGGAAGGATATTCCGATCCGGAAAGCAACACCGACGACGCCTTCCTCGCCGAGCCGCTCTCGCTGAACGCGGGCAATCGCGTTCGCACCATCGAGTTCGTCACCAACATCGACGCGGTGGCACCGCTGGTCACGGCCTCCAATCCGGGCAACAATGCCAATAATGTCGCCATCGATGCGGCGTACATCATCACCTTCTCGGAAGAGATCGACATCAACACCATTGTCGATAACTTCGCGTTCCGCGACATCGCCACCAATCAGCGGCAAGCGGGCAACATCGGCATCATCGACGACGCGCGTAAGATCGTGTTCACCCCCAGCCCGCCGCTCGCCTTCGAGACGCAGTATCGCCTCCGCTTGGAGACGGGGCTGAAGGATGAGTTCGGCAATTCGCTAGTCGCGCCGTTCACCCTCGACATCACCACCGAGGACGAGCCGCCCATCGGCATCTCGAGCCTTTCGCCCAACAAAGGTGTGGCCGGCACCACCGTCGTCATCACCGGCAACGGCTTCGAGCTCTTTCCACTGCCGACAGTCAAGTTTGGGACCGAGACGGCAGCCATTTCGCACTCCTCGCCAACCACGTTGGTGGTCGAAGTGCCGGCGACGGCGCAAACCGGCCAGGTGACGGTCACCAACCCGGACAACCAAGTCAGCAATCCGCTGACGTTCACCGTGCTCAGCGCGGCCGAAGTGGCGCGCGGCTTCGAGTCGGGGCAAACACTGCTCGGCGACCAGCCCAACGCGATCGCGGTGGTTCCCAGCGGCGGCTATGCGTACGTCGCCACCGACGAAGGTGTCGAGGCGATCGTGGTGGACCCGGGGCTCGACAACTATCTCGTGAGCTCACCCATTCCGTATCCCGGCGGCGTCGACGCGGTATCGTCCACGCCCTCGGGCTTACGCGTGTACGGTGTCAGCACCGACAACAGCGAGCTCATCGAGATCAATTCCGATCCCACCACTGGCTTGCTATTCAATACGGTGCTTTCCACACTCGACGTCGGTGCCGCGCCGAAAGGAGTCGTGGTCGAGCCGTCCGGTTATCGCGCGTATGTTTCGACCGACGCCGGTGCGATTCAGTCGTGGGACATCAAACTGGGCAGTGCGACGTATCAGCAGCAAACCAATTCGCTGCCGACACCGGGAGGAGCCGGTTTGGCCGGCGCACTCGCGGTCACACCCGCCGGCGACCGCTTGTTGGCACTGACCGACACCGGCAATTTGCTTTTCTATAGCGTGCAGGACGAGTCACTGCTCACCAGTGTCGCGGTCGGTGCCGACGCGCGCGACATCGCCGTCGAGGCGAGTGCAGAGCGCGCGTACGTGACCCACGGCGATGGACGCATCTCCGTCGTCAACATGGGCGGCGTTCCCTTCAAGGTGCAGGACATTCAGACCGGCGGCTCACTGCGGGGGCTCGCGGTCACACCTGCCAACATGTTTCTGTACGCGTCCGACCGCGAGCTCGACGATCTGAAAATCGTCGACCTCGACGTGAGCAGCCAGACGTTCCGTTCCGTCGTCGAGAATATCGAAGCACCGGTCAATCCGATCGACGTTGCGCTCACGCCGGACGGTGTGTATGCGCTCTCGATCTTGCAGGGCGACGGGTCGCCCCAAAATCCCGCGCGCATGTTAGTGACGACGATCGGCGCGGGGCCGGCGCTGCAGTCGATCTATCCCCAGGCGGCACGCATCGGCTCGCAAATCGTGCTGAGTGGCAGCGGCTTCGGCGATCCCATCGAAGGCGACGTCACCACGGTCGATTTCAACGGGGTGACGGCCACGCCGGTTTACCAAAACGCCACCCAGATCTCCGTGATCGTGCCGCTGGGTGCCACCAGCGGTCCGGTGAGCGCCCACGTGCTGCAGAACGACTCGTTGGCGACGTTGGAGATATCGAACTCTCTCTCGCTGGAAGTATTGAACGCGTCGCCGTTACAGACCAACGTGCGCGCAGCAGCCACCATCCAAGAGGACGTGGACAGCCAGTTCGAGGACGTGATTGCCATCAACCCCGACGGCAACTCCATTTTGGTCGGAACGGACGCGGGCGCGGTGATCGTGTACGACATTCGTCCCGGCAGCCCGACCTTCCACCAGGAGATCGATCGCTTCCAATACTTCAACAGCCAGTTGGAAGACATTGCCATAACCGCCGACGGCAAGACGGCGTACGCCTGTGCGGCCGGCGACACCTTGTTGCTGTCCTTCGTCGCCAATCCCAACGATCCGAACTTCGGCGACGAGCGCGAGCGCGTAGAAGTCTGGCCCGACTCGGGGCCGATTCGCTACGTCAAGACGAGTCCCAATAACCGCGTGATGATTGCGGCCACCACCACGGGTGCGTTCATCATGGGGACGGCCAACCATTTCGACGGAACGCCGATGGTGTCATTGGACGACATCGGCACCGGCGGCGGTGCTCTCGACATTGCGTTCCATCCCAGCGGATTGGCCGCATACATCGCAACGCGCGTCCCGGATGCCATTCTCACCGTCGACATGGACGAGACCAGCATCGAGTTCGGGTTGGTGGAGGGTGTCTACGAGCTTCCCGGCGCCCCCGCGCCCACGCCCATGTCGATCGCCGTTTACCCCAACGGCAGCAAGCTGCTCGTGCTCGCGTTGCAGCTGCAGGGTCCGTCGCTGCGCACCATTTTCGAGTACGCCATCAATTTTGGAACGTCGCTCAGTCCCACCAATACGTTCACGCCCAGCGGTACGGCGGGGCGCCAGTACCAAGAGCGCATTCGGATCTCACCCAAGGGCGACAAGGGCTTGCGCAGCGTGGAAAGCAGCGGCTTCGAATACTTCGACATCACCAATCCGGGCGGCTTCATCAACGCGATCGGCTTGGAGGAGACGCTGGTTCCCAACGAGTTCGAGTTCACGCCCGACGGCAATCGCGTGTACATGGCGAGTGCCTTCCACGATGCGTTGCGCGCGTACGACTTTACACCGGCCGACAATATTCAAATTGCGTCCGGCAACAACCAGACGGGTGTCGCGGGACAGCTCCTGACGGCGCCGCTGCGCGTGAGCGCGGGGGGCCACATCAACGACGGCGAGATTTTCATCCCGGTGGTGAGCCCGGGCATTCCCATCACCTTCACGGTGCAGTCGGGCGGCGGGAGTCTGCGCGTGGGCGACACCGAGTCCAACGCGGTGGTGGTGTCGACCGACAATCAAGGCTTCGCCCAAGTCCAGTGGCGACTCGGGCCCAGCGTGGGCCCGCAGAGTGTGACCGCGGCCTCGGCGGCGTTGAACAACTCACCGCTGACGTTTACCGCCACCGCGGCGGCCGATCCGAATTCGCTGCCGCTCACGATTTCGGAAGTGATTCCGCTCAACAACTCGCAGAACGTCAGCGTCACCACCGCGGTGCTGGCGACGTTCAGCCGCGCGGTATCGCCGCAGTCGATCATACCGGGCTCGTTGTACCTCGAGCTGGTGGGTGGGGCGCAGATTCCCGCGGCGGTCGGTTTCACCGACTCCAACCGCAAGGTGTCGCTGACGCCGATCTCCTCGCTGCCGTACAGCGAGCAGATTCGCGTGGTGTACACCGCCGCGATCGAAGACGCCGTCGGCGGCGGACTGACCACACCGGGGCAGTCGCAATTCGAGACGCAAGACGCACCGCCGCCGTCGATCGCCGCCATCTCGCCGCCGAGTGCACTCACCGGCGTTCCCGTGACCATCTCGGGCGCCGGGTTCAATCCCATCGCGGCGAACAACACCGTTAACTTCACCGGTAGTTCGGCGACGCCCTTCGAAGCCGCGACCAACTATGTGCGTGTGGTGATTCCGCCCGACGCCATCACCGGTCCGGTCAGCGTCACCACCGGGGCGCAGACGTCGAATGCGGTGTCGTACACCGTGCTCGTTCCCAACACCTCACCCATCGACGACGTGATCGCCACCATCGGCACCGGCTCGAGTGCCAAGAGCATCGTGGTCTCGGCCGACGGTGCGCTGTGCTACACCGTCAGCACGGACGGCGACGTCATCATTCCGGTCGACATCGAGGGACAATCCACCTTCGACGCCATTTTGGTGGGCGACCAGCCGGTCGCGATCGTAATGCACCCCGCGGGCAAGGTGGCGTACGTCGCCAACTTCAACTCGGGCACGCTGTCGGCGATCGACGTCGACCCGAATTCGCCCACCTTCCACACGGTGGTGCAGACCATCACCGTCGGCACGGGCCCGATCGACCTCGCGGTCACACCGGAAGGCGACCGCGTGCTGGTGGCGAACGCCACCTCGGGCGAAGTCAGCGTCATCGACAGCGACCCGACCAGTCTCGTCTACAACCAAGTGGTGGCGACGGTGGGACCGGGCTCGAGTGCCAAGAGCATCGTGACGTCGGCGGACGGCGGGTTGATCTACGTCGGTACCGACACCGGCTTCGTGGTGATCGAGGCGAATTCGTACAGCGTGGTCGCGACCATCGGCACCGGCTCGAGTGCGAAGAGCATCGTGACGTCGGCCGACGGCACACTTCTGTTCATCCTGACGACGGCGGGCAACGTGTTGATCATCGACATCCAAAACGGAAGCCCGTCGGAGAATCAAGTGGTCGCGACCATCGGCGCCGGGTCGAGTGCCAAGAGCATCGTGACGTCGGCCGACGGATCGCTGCTCTACATCGTGCAGGAAAACTCGAACGAAGTGCTCATCATCGCACTCGACGTGATCCCGGGCGTGGGTGTCGCTGATCCCAATGCGACCTTCCGCATCGAGACGCACATGGTCGGCACCCTGGTCGCGGGCGACGATCCCGCCGATGTCGCCATCGACCCGCAAGGGAGCGGGCGCGTGGTGGTCGCGAACGCGGGCGACCGCACGGTCTCGGTCTTCGGGCCGGGCTTCGGACCGGTCGACGTCGTTTTCGTACTAAACCCCGAGACGCTCAATCCCAAGTCGAAGGGCAATTACATCTCCGGATTGATTCAGGTTTCGCCGCCGCGCAGCGTGCACGAGATCGACATCGCCACGGTGCGTATTTTCGGCAATGTGTACGCGATCCCGGGCCTGGAGACGATCGGTGACAAGAACGAAGACGGCATTGCGGATCTCACCGTGATGTTTTGCCGCCCCGAAGTCATCGCCGCAATTCCGCCCAACGGTGACGCCGTCGCTGTGGTGGTCGAAGGCACGATGGGAGGCGATCCCTTCACCGGGACCGCGACCATCACCGTGCTGCGTCCCAAGGTCAAGACGCCGAAGCAGAACGAGAATGTGGTCGGCGGCCAACCGCTCGCGATTACCTGGGACACGCCCCAGGGCGTGCAGGCCGAGAAGGTGAACATCGAGTGGACCACCGCACCGGCACTGCCCGCGCCACTCGAGGACTGCGCGACCTTGACGGCGGAGGAAGAAGCGATGGGTGCGATGGAAGTCGCACTCGAGGAACCCAACGTGGAGAACACCGAAGACGAGTGGCAGACCATCGCCTTCGACGTGGACAACACGGGCAGCTTCACGTGGCAAACCCCGCTCGAGTATCACGCGGCGGCGCGGCTTCGCGTCACGCTGGTGGTGCGGGGCAACAAAGCGGGCGATAGCGAAGTGCCGTTTGCCGTCGAGCTGCCGGTGCCGACGCGCCTCAAGTCCTTCGACGTGACCATCGAAGACGGGGCCGCGGTGCTGCGTTGGGAGACCACGTTGGAGACCGGTCTCGAGGGGTTTGCCATCGTGCGCGCGGAGAGCGAGACCGGGCACTACGCGGACGTGACCGAGGTGGAGCCGAGCGGATCGGTCACCGGCGGGACGTACGAGGTTCGCGACGACGCGATTACCGGCAACCGGACCTACTGGTACAAGCTGCGCGAGGTGGCGGAGGACGGATTGGGTGCAGAATACGGGCCGTACGCGGTGACCTATCGAGTGGTGAACTCGCTGGCGCAGAACCATCCGAATCCGTTCAATCCGACGACGACCATCGGCTACTCGATCGCGAAGGACAACGAGGTCAGCTTGACGGTGTATGACGTGGCCGGCGCCAAGGTACGCACGCTGGTGAACGAGCGCCAGAAGGCGGACACGTATAAGGTCACGTGGGACGGAATGAACGACACCGGGACGCGTGTGGCGAGCGGCGTGTACTTCTACAAGTTGGTGGCGGGCAGCTTCGTCAAGACCAAGAAGATGGTGTTGCTGAAATAGCCTACTGGATATAGCCGAGCGACTTGAGCTGCTCGAGTCGCTCGGCTTGATCCGTCGCTTCTTTCATGCGCTGGCCGCGCGCGGCTTCGAACGCCTTGTCGTCGTGCGTGGCGATCTCGCGCACCGGAAATTTCTCCAGCCACGACGGCTCGATCACACCGGTCAATACCGCGCCGTCGAAATCGCGTCCGATAGGAATCGCTTTCAATGCGAGCAATGTCGGCAGGACGTCGAACACACTACCCACCTGTGCCAAGTTGGCGCGCGCGAACGGGAGCGGCAGCGTGTCGCCGGGCGTGGCATCCAGAAAGCCCGGACCCGCCGCGATGAACACGCCGGGTGGGGCATCGAGATGGTTACCCGAGTTCCACTGCTCGGGTGCGTCGTCGACGGAAAATTCGCCGCGCGGATTGACGGTGTGCATACCGTGGTCGGACACGATCAACATCGTGGTCCCGTCCGGTGCCGCGCGCAGGAGCTCGTCGATGACGCGGTCGAGGTGCACGTAGTAATCGTCGATCACGCGCCCGAAGGCCGCGATCTCGTCCGCGGACGGCGGGTTGAAGAAATCCTGCGGGTGCGCGTAGCGCCAGAAGCGGTGGCCGGCGACGTCGGGTCCGCCGATGTACACCGCCAACACGTCGAAGGGCTGCTTCGACTGCAATAGCCGCAGTGCGACCTGGGTGTACACCGCATCCGCGCGAAACGACCAGCGCGACTGATCCCACATGAGCTTGGTGAACGGGGTCGCGGGGGTGGTGGCCGTCGCACCGAAGATCGACGCCGCCAGGCTGTCGAAGCTCGCTTCCGCGACATCCAGAATATCCATCACTTCGTTTTGGCGCTCGGGCGGAGTCACTTGGCCCTCGACGCCGCGCAACAACGACCCCTTCCACAAGGCCCGCTTGGGATCGTCGAGAACACCGGTGGTGTTGGTTTGTGCCACCATGACGCCGTCGATGGTTTCGGCGGGGAACGTCATCCACCAGCCGAGAACGTCGGTGGTGAGTCCGTAGTCGGAAAGAATGTTCCAGAAGGCTTTCGTCTTGCGGTGGTCGCTGGTGTAGTAGTGCTGCTTTCCGTCCTGCTGGTAGACGAAGTGCTCGATGCCGTGCTTGGCCGGGCCCTTGCCGGTCGCGATGGATGTCCATACCACCGGCGAATAGGTGGGGTCCATCGAGCGCAAATACCCGTACGAACCGCTCGCCATCAGGCGCGCGATGGCCGGTAACCGTCCACTATTCAGCAGGGGCTCCATGACCGACCACTCCAACCCGTCGGCGGCGACGAGAATGAGGGGGTGTTTGGCTTCGGGTGGGGTCGAATGCCCGGCCTTTTTGGAACACGCGAGACCTGTGAGCAGGATTACGAACAAAACCAGTAACCGCATGGTCAGATTCCCGATTGGCAGTTTGTAGCTTGAAAACGCCACGAACGGCATGTTACACTTGCTGTCGCGATTTTGCACTGCATTCGTCATTCAATTACAGCGACGCCGAGGAATTAACACCATGAGGTTCGCGTCCGGCGTCGTGATGCTGTCGCTGATTTTGGTACTCGCGTCCCCATCGCGGGCGCAAGTGGACGAGCGGCTGGCGGCCTACACGGGGCGAAACGCCAAGGGCTACTTAGAACCCTTGGTCAATGCGTTCCGATCCAATTTGAACGCGGGGCTATTCACGACAGCCTACGTGCCCCGCCGTGACTTATACGTGAGCCTCGAATTAGTCGCTATGGCTACCTTCTTTGGTGAAGATAGCCGAACATTCATGGCGACCACGGAGGGCGACTTCCTGCCGGTAACCACGGTGGAGGCCCCAACCATCGTCGGCGACAACGAGGCTGTCTACGTAGACGGCGTCGCGGGAACCCAATACGCGTTCCCCGGCGGGTTCGACATCGATAACATTTGGTTTGGAGCGCCGCAGCTGCGCGTGGGCTCCATCTTCGGTACCGAGGCCATGGGAAGGCTCGTCCTCTACGACACGGGTATCGAAGAGTTGGGTGATTTGACGGTGTGGGGCGTCGGTATTCGACACAGTGTGTCGCAATACATCGAGCGTATGCACCCCGTTGACGCGGCCCTGGCGGTAACTTACCAGGCCGGCGACCTCACTAACGAGGGCGGTAACCGGGTGCTGAAGTCGAGTGTACTGTCGGCCAGCCTACACACAGGTATCGCTTTAGGCGGTATTTATCCCTACATGGGATTGACAGTGAACCAGTTCGATCTCGACTTGCATTACGAATTTGACGAGGACTGGGATCTGGCACCGATCAATTTGAATTTCGATTACGAAGAGGAATTTCAGCTGACACTGGGCATTTCATATCGGTTGGGCGTCATTGCCGCCTATGGAGAGTACAACTGGGCCAGCCAGAGTTCCTTGGCTACCGGGTTGTCGGTAACGGTTCCCCCTAACAGCAGGAGCGCGACACCATGAGAACGATTTGGATTCGCACCCTCGTGATCGCGGTCGTGGGCATTATGCTGGGTGGTTTTACCAGCTGCGTGTTCCAGAACGGCGATCTGGTGCTCAATGACATGGTCTGCGTCAATATCGAGGAGACGCAGACGGACGGGAGCTTCTCGACCTTTGTGGTCGTAGATGACTTCAAGGAAGCCCTCGAGAAGAAGCTCGAGCAGAACGGCAAGAGCGCCAAGGATGTGAAGAGCATCCACATGGTGAGCGCCGTTTTCAAGACCTTGAGCGTCACACCGCACGACTGGAATGTCACCGGTGACATCAGCATCGCGCGTCAGGACACCGAGGGTGGACCCATCACCGACGGACCGGCCCTGTTGGTTTCGTTCGACGATCAGTCGCTCAAAGCACTCAAGGGCAAGCCGACGGACGCTGACCTGGTTGCCGACGGCGTCGAGGTTGTCAATCGTGCGCTCGAAGCGCTGCTCAACGGCGAAGACCCGCGCATGATCCTCCAGGTCGACAACGAGTCCGTGACGCCGACACCGTCCGAGTCGGATCCGATGTCGTTCAGGACTCGCGTCTGCGTCAACTTCCAGATGGTGGTTGACCTCGGCAACAAGAAGAACAAGTAAGCTGCCGAGATTTCTTCGACGGACGAAGCCCGGGCGCCAACAGCGCTCGGGCTTCTGTCTTTGTGGGCTGAGTTAGTGGCGTGGCGAGAGGAGAGCGCGTAACTCGTCGTCGTCGGGGTTGAGTGTTGCGGCTTCGCTCCACAGTGCGCGCGCCGCGGTCGAGTCACCCAGCGCCGCCACCGCTTTGCCTTTGTTTTTGAGCAGGTAGGGCTTCGCTGTCATTGAAGGATTGTGAGCCAGCGCGGAATCGATGACCGCCAGCGCTTGGGAGTAATCACCACGGTCAACCAGCATCGCGGCCAGCTGGTTGGCGGCGGGGGCCGGATCGTCACCTCGCAATGCCCGGCGGAAATACACTTCGGCGCTGTCTTTCTGACCCGAGCGGTCGAAGAGATTTCCCATGTTGATGAGCGAGGCGGAATATGTCGGCGCCACTTTGATCGCGTCGCGGTAGAGCTTGTCGGCATTGGCGAAGTCTTGGCCGCGTTCCGCCATCAATCCCAGATTGTTGTACGGCTGGGGATACGTGGGATCCTTTTCGATCGCCTTACGAAACGCGATCTCCGCGTCGTCCAACTCGCCCTTCGACATGTGTGCCATGCCCGATTCGTTCAAGTTGACCGCTTCTTCACGCGCGGCGCGCGTCGTCTTGCGCTGTGCCACGTTCCAGGCACTTACCCCAAACCAGACCACCGCCAGCGAGATGACGCCGATGGCGAGCGCCATCTTGACCGGCGAGCTCTTCCGCTCCGCCGCGACCGCACCGCTGAGCTCGGGTACCACGGCGAGGATCGCGTCGCGAAACGAATTCGCATCGGGGAAGCGCTTGTCGACTTCCTTTTCGAACGCGGTATCCAACACCGCTTGCATCACGACCGGGCAGTCGCTGGATTGCAGTTTGATCGGCTTCGGTGTGTCATTTTGGATGGAATACATGACTGACATCGGGTGCTCGCCGCGAAACGGATGCTGTCCCGTGAGCAGCTCGTGATAGATGGTGGCCACCGAAAACAGGTCGCTGCGCGCGTCCAGCTTGCGCCCCAACACCTGCTCGGGTGACATATAGGGAACCGTGCCCAGCGTCTGGCCCTCTTGCGTGATGGCCGTCTGCGATGTCAGGTGCGCCAATCCGAAGTCCATGAGCTTGAGGTTGCCCTCTTTCGTGATCATCACGTTTTCTGGTTTCAAATCGCGATGCACGATACCTTCCGCGTGCAGTCGCTGCAGCGCGTCCAGGAGCTGGACGATCCACCGCGTCGCGACACGCCAGTCGATGTCGCCCTCGTGGATGACCTGGCGCAGCGTCTTCCCGTCGATGAGCTCCATCGCCATGTACGACTCGCCGCCTTCTTCGCCGGCGGCGTAGATAGTGATGATGTTCGGATGGTTGATCCTGGAGGAGGCGCGCGCCTCGCGCAGAAAGCGTTCTTTGCCTTCTTCGGAGAGCGCCTTGGCGCGGATCACTTTGATGGCCGCCGGGCGGTCCAGCGTGGGGTCATGGGCGAGATAGACGGTCCCCATCCCCCCTTCGCCGAGTACCTCGCGAAGCTCGTAACCACCCAGGGTCTTTCGCTCCATTCGGGCAGAGTATCAGGGGAGCCGGAAGGGCGGCAAGAACGGGTCTGGGGCTATCCATGCACCAACGCCGTGATCGTTCCGTTCGATCCTCCGAGCACGATCGATCCCGATGCGACGTACCGCCGGTAGCGCCAACTAGGGTGCGCTTGCCGGCAGGCTCGACCCTTGTCGCACGTCTCGTTCCCCTCGTCGTCGTGACGCTGTTGTTTCCCCGAGAAGTCGAACCGCTTCCAGCCGGTTGTGTTGTGCGCACAGTAGCCGCAGATTGCTTGACGCGCTTGTGCCACCGGAGGCCACAGGGATCCGATGATCGACCTGCAGAGTCACGGTGGCACTGCAGCGATGGCCTTCTGGACCTACAAATGTGCAGCGGCCTTGGTCTCTCTTGAAAACGTCATCGCGGACCGAGACGGAGACGTGTCGGGCGGACTTTGCAGGAGACGCGCCCTGGGGCTTCGTGCGCAGTCGCCGCTGATCTCGCCGCTCGATGCGTTTCGCAGGGTCTTCGCGGTCGATCATGAGATCCATCGCCAGCTCGAACAACTGCTGCAGAGACGCATTCGGTGGCAAGCGATGTCCGGCAAGCGATCGGATGCGCTCCAGCTTTGCCATGAATGCCTCGCTCGCGGTGAACTGGACCTGAACGCGCCGCTCAAAGAATGTCCCGTCCGCCGAAGCAGCTGACGCTGCTTCAGCATTACAACCGTTACGGTTGTACGTACTTTTTTCACAAGCATCCGAGCGGCTCGCCAACGGCGAAACCGGAATTGCCGCGAGTTCGGCGGACTCCGCGGTGTTCAATGCAGGCGCGTCCGCGGCGTTCGCCTTCGTCGCGTCGTCCGGCGGCAGTGGCACACGCACGACCACCGTGCCGCACGCGATCGCGCGGCATGGGCGTGGGTTGGTACCCCGCGAGAATGGCCTCAACCTCTCGCTGAGACTTGCCACGAATACGCGAGAATAGCTCTCCATGGTTGGCATCGGTCAACGCGCGCGATACTTGGGACAGCGTACTCACCGTGAGCTCGTTCTTCTTGAGCATCTCGTACGCAATCGGAAAACGGACCGCGCACCGCGCCGAGCGAATGCGGCGCACCGCGGCGGAAGCGGAATAGACCCAGCTTCGATGTGCAGTAATCGAAAAGCGACGCGTACCCGAGCTTCAGGTGCAACTTGCGCCGTTCGACCTCGTTGAGATGCACGAGTACGAGCAGCGTGATTTCACGCTCTTGGCCAATCAGCTTCTGAAGACGGGAAAGAATTTGGGAATCCGACAACGATCGCAGCGACATGCGCAAACCTCCCGTTGACGACAACACCGTGCGGGAGGAGAAACGCACGTGAATGCAGATTCGCACATGTTCAGTAGTTAGTCAACATGCATGTGCGAAATTAGAAAAAATATTTTGCGCGAGAGTGTGACACGCACTGATGCATGCGAACGCGAGGCGTCTGATTGGCACGCACCCGGGCGCGTAAACGTTACGCGTGCGTGATGGTGCGCATGCAGTCCTCGAGCGCGACAAAAAAGCAAGAGGCCCAACCCGAACTGGGTTGAGCCTCCAGCTTAAGAATTTGCGAAACCAGACTACCGCGACTTCTCCATCTCCGACATCGCTTCCGTAGTGCGGCCCGTCTCGGCGTAGAGGCGGCCGAGGATCGCGTGCAGCGAAGGATTCTCCGGATCGGCAGCAACCGCAGCTTGCGTCTCCGCGATCGCGTCCGCAATCAGGCCGCGGTCGAAGAACAGGCTCGCGCGCATCAGGTGATAGGACGTGGCACCCGGCTTCTGCGTGTCGATCGCGGCGAGC
>JAICFA010000034.1 GCA_025923935.1 Candidatus Krumholzibacteriia bacterium | reverse complement strand
TCGAGGCGCGCGACCGCGGTGGCGGTGTAAGGAGGCTTGTACTTCCCCAGGATCTTCGAGCCGCACGTGGTGGTGGTGCCTTCGACGCACATGTTGTCTTTGATGGCGACTGGAACCCCGGCGAGAGGCAACGCAAGCTCGGAGGAACGTCCATCGAAGGAGCGTGCTCGTTCTCGTGCTCGGTCAGCGTGTACGTCTAGAAATGCATGCACGTCGCCGTCATGGCGCTCGATTTGCGCCAATGCGGCGTCAACCACTTCCAGAGGTTTCGCCTCGCCCGACTTGATGAGTTGGCGCAGTTCGGAGATGGATAGCTCGGCGATGCGACTCATTCTTCTTCGCCTTTGATGACACGCGGCACGCGGAAGTATTCCTGCGCGGCGTCGGGTGCCTCCGCCAGAACACGCTTGCGATCGAGCGACGGCGTCACGACGTCCTCGCGCACGTGGTCGGTGGCTTCGTGCGACATGGCACGGGTGGGCTCGATGCCGTCGATATTCGCGGCCTGCAGCTTCTCAACAAAGCCGACGATGCGGCCGAGCTGCTCGGTGATCATCTCGACCTCGTCGGGCGAGAGGTCGATGCGCGCCAACTTCTCGAGATGATGGACGACGTCGCGGTTGATCTTGTTGGACATGGTTATAACGGACGCATGGGTGCGTAGTGGACCAGGAACTTGCGCTCGCTGCCGGCGTCGAAGATCACGGTGACGCGCGTTTGCTCGCCGCGGCCCTCGACCTTGCGCACGATGCCGGCGCCGAAGCGGTCGTGGCGAATGCGCATGCCGACTTCGTAATTGTGCTCCGATCCTCCGGAGACTTCGGCCGCGGGCAAGGCGGTGGGCCGCGACGGCGCCACCGACGCCTCCTGTGAATACGAGTCGGCCGCCTCGGGCTGCGCGTACTCGTCGCGCAGCGAGCGCGAGTACTCGCGCCGTGGCGACCAGGCGCCGCCGTAGACGCTCGGCGAGGCCACCGGCTCGATGGGCGACTCCAGCGTGCGCTCCGGAATCTCGTTCAAGAAGCGCGACGGCATCCCGCCCTCCATCATTCCCATTCTGCGGCGCATGGCGGCAAACGTGACATAGAGCCGCTGGCGCGCGCGCGTCATGCCGACGTAGAACAAGCGCCGCTCTTCTTCCACAGCAGTGGGATCGTCGATAGAGTTGTAGTGCGGGAAGAGTCCTTCTTCCATGCCGGTGACGATCACCGCGTCGAACTCCAACCCCTTGGCGTTGTGGATCGTCATGAGGGTCAGTTGCCCGCTCTCCAGATCGAGCGTATCGACGTCCGCCACCAACGCGACCTCTTCCAAAAACGCGCGCAGCGACTTGTCCTCCGCGCCCTCGGCGTACGAGTGCGCCGCCGACACCAGCTCGTCGACGTTCTCCACGCGCGCTTCGAAGTCGGGGTAATTCTCTTCCAGATGCTTGTGGTACTGCGTCGCCTTGAGGATGGCGTCGATCACGTGCGGCGCCACTTCGGTGTCCGCCATGCGCCGCAGTTCGTCGAAGAGTGCCAAGAACGATTGCACCCGCGATGCGGCCGCCGCGCCCAAAGTACTCTGCGCTTCGCGCATGGCGTCGACCAAGGCGACACCGCGGTCCGCGGCCAGTGCCTCCAGCTGGTCGATGGTGGTCTTGCCGATTCCGCGCCGCGGGACGTTGATAATCCGCTTCAGATTGATGGAGTCGGCCGGGTTGACGATGCACTTGCAGTACGCCAGGATGTCGCGCACTTCGGTGCGCTCGTAGAAGCGCACCGCGCCGATGATCTGGTACGGCATCGACCCCATCTTGAAGACGTCTTCCAAGGCTCGCGACTGCGCGTTGGTGCGATATAGAATCGCGATCTGCTTCAAGCTCGTGCCGGCCGACACCTCGCGCTTGACCAAGTCGATCACCGACAACGCTTCCGATTCTTCATCCAGGCACGCGGTCACGCGCACTTTGTCCCCCACCCCACCGTCGGTCCACAGATTCTTGCCCTTGCGCCCCTGGTTGTGCGCGATCACACCGTTGGCAGCATCCAGAATGGTCTGCGTGGAGCGGTAGTTCTGCTCTAATCTTATGACTTTGGTTGCCGGATACACCTCTTCGAACTCGAGGATGTGCTCCACGCGCGCGCCGCGCCAGCTGTAGATCGACTGGTCATCGTCGCCCACCACGAACAAGTTGCCGTGGTACGATGCCAGCCCGTCGATCATCGCCATCTGGATGGGATTGGTGTCCTGGAACTCATCCACCAAGACGTAGCGGAAGTGGCGCGCGTACAGCTCGCGCACGTCGTCCCGGGCGGCGAACAGCTCCACCACCTTGTTGATCAAATCGTCGAAGTCGAGCGCGTTGGCCTTGCGCAGGTCGCGTTCGTACTCGGCGTAGAGTGCGGCCACGCGCTGCTCGCCGTTGGACACCGCGCGCTCGGCGGCCAGCTCGGGCGTTACCAAGTCGTTCTTCATGCGGCTGATGATGTCGCGCAGCACGCGCGGCGACTTCACGAAGCGCGCATCGTTGGGGTTGCGCGCAAGGATGGCCTTCACCAGCCCCGTGCTGTCGTCGGTGTCGTAGATGGAGAAATCGCGCCGCACCCCGGCGCCGTCGCCGTGGCGCCGCAGGATACGCACGCCGGTGGCATGGAACGTCCCCACCCACAGCATCTCGGTCGAGCCGGGGTGCACCCGCTCCAACCGCTCCTTCATCTCGCGCGCGGCCTTATTGGTGAAGGTGAAGGCCAGGATCTCGTACGGCGAGACGCGCAGGTCGGCAATCAAGTGCCCGATGCGCTCGGTGAGCACGCGCGTCTTGCCACTTCCCGCCCCCGCGATGACGAGGATGGGGCCTTCGGTGGCAAGCACGGCTTCGCGCTGGCGTTCGTTCAAATCGGCGTGCGGCATGGTGTGATGGGGCAACCTGGCAAAGTTAGCACAGGCCGACTGGAGCCGGGAGAAAGAATTTTGTGGCCGAGCTAGCGAGACGAGTTAGAACGTCGGGCCGAGATAGAAGTGGAACTGCATGTCGTTCTCGACGCGGCTGAAGTCGGTCGGCCATGCGAATTGGAAGCTCATGAGGAAGTATCCGGCGTACATGTACACGCCGAAGCCGACGTCGGAGAACGCCTCTTCCAGGCGGTTGTCGACGAAGAGGTCGGGAATGCCGCGATCCCACGCGGCACCCACGTCGACGAAGGCGGTCCCGCCGATGTTGGTGAGGCCCCAGCGACCCGGCCAGCCGAAGATGAGCGCGTCGAGCAGCGGGAAGCGATACTCGAAGCTCCCGTACCACATGCGCGAGCCTTCGATCTGGTCCCACTCGTAGCCGCGCAGGCGCGTCGGTCCGCCGAGGAAGAAGGAGCGCGGGTCTTCGCCCACGCTGGCGGCACCGCTGAAGCGCAGTGCCAGCGAGTTACGCCAGAAGAGAGTCCGGTACCAGCGCCAGTCCACATAGCCGGTAGTGCGCGAGACGTCTTGGTTCTCGAAGGCCACACCGCGCGCCAGCGAGATTCTCCAGCGTGAGCCATCCACCGGGCCGAACATGCCATACACCGACGAGTCGTGCACGAACGCGAGCGAGGGCTCGATCAAACGCACCTTCGACTTCTCCGCGGTGACATAGCGGAAGTCCACCGTCGGGTCGACGTCCTCGAAGAACTCGCGGTCCGAATAGTACGCCTGCAGGTCGAGCTCCATGCGGTAGAACTTGTTGAACGGAACACTCATCAAGCCGAACACACCGTAGTTGCGCTCGCTGAACAAGCGGTCGCTGGCGAAGGTCTCGCCCACCGACGACACGCGGCTGTCGTAGAAACCGCTGAATTGGTACGCGCCGAAGGAAAAGTCGACGCGCCGTTTTAGATACGTGTACGCGATCAACACGTCCGAGTTGGCGATGTCTTGATAGAGGTTGAAGGCGAACATCAAGTGATGGTCTCCGAGCATGTCGGAGAGGGCGATGCTGTTGGCTACACCGAAACCGAATCCGGACGAAAAGTACAATCCACCGCCGCTGCCGATGAAGTCGGGCGCCAACTTGGTGTGGTAGCGATTGACGGTGGCACCGCGCGAGATCGGCTCGTCGGCGCTGCCGTCGTGCATGAGACCGTCCATGCGCGGATTGCGCACGCCCACACCGTTGGCGTTTTTCGCCGCGGTCTCTTCCTTGGGCGTGTCGAGGGGCCGAATCTTGGGCTGATACGTCTCCGGATTGATGAAACTGGGTCGCGGGCTGTAGTCCTTGACCGAGTCGGGCTCTTCAGTCACCGTCGAGTCGCCGGCGGACGCCAACGTCGAATCGGTCGCGGTCGAATCGTTGAGCGCCAACGTTGAATCGGTCGCCGTGGAATCGTTGAGCGACGCCAAGGTCGAGTCGGTGGCGGCCTTCGCGGTCGAGTCCGCCAGGGCGACGACCGGCTTCGGCACTACCGGCGCCGCCGCCGCCTTCACCGAATCCGCCGCGGCGAGTACTTTCGCCGAGTCGGCGGCAGCCTGTTGCTTCGCGGCCTCGGCGAGGCGCAAGTCGCGCGACGCGGCGTTGGGGTCGTGCGCCAACACGCGGCGCGCAGGTTCGGCGTAGCGACGGTCGAGCATCGTCGGTAGCTCGTCGGACACGTAGATGTCCCAGCCGCCCTTCACGAACGCCGAAAAGGCGATGCGTCCCTTCTCCTCGTGCACCGTCGGCGTGAACAATCCGCCCAACACGTCGGTGAAGCGGTAAGTCTCGCGCGTCTCGACGTTGCCCGCGTGCAGGTTGTTCACACCCGACTCGTCGGACGCATAGATGATGGTTTTGCCGTCGGAAAGGATCAGGGGCTCGGTGTCGTCGCCCGGCGACTCCACCAGCGGTCGCTGGATGCGGGTCACCGTGTCGAATTCGTAGATGTCGTAGTTGGCACCGTTCTTCACGTTATTCGGATCGAGAAAGTCGATCTCGGAGAGCGCGGTGCGATTGTCGCCTTCGAAGTCGGGCGGCACCGGAATGGTAACTTCCGGATAATAGACAAACACGATCTTCTTGCCGTCCGGGTAGAAACGCGGTGTCAGCTGGTCCTGCGTGTCGTTGGTCAAGCGGCGCGTGGCGCCGTCTTTGAGATCGACCAGCAGCAGGTCGGTCTGCCCGTGGTACGTCGCCGACAACACGATCTCGTTCTTGACCGGGTTCCACGCCGGTGCAGTCAGGCCGTTGGAGTCGATCTCGTAGACGCGCTCGTCCTGCGTTCTGAAGTTGCGCACGAAGAGCGCGTCGTGCCCCTTCGACTTGGCGACGAACGCGACCCGGTTGCCGGTAGGATCGAAGCACACCGAGCTGGTGAGCAGGTGGAGCGACTCGTACTTGTTGGAGCGCGAGTCGGTGACCACGTTCGCGACTTCCTTGCCATCCAGTGCGGAGATGACGCGCACCTCGATTGAGCCCATGCGGTCGGAGAAGAACACGATGTGCTCGCCGTCGGGCGAGAGCACCGGCTTGGTGTTGTAGTACGCGTGCTCGCTCACGTGATCGGTCAAGCGGCGGCCGATGTCGTCCAGCTCCTGCTTGTCGGGATACAGCGGCCAGTAGTGTTTGCGCAGCGCTTTCGACCATTGGTCGTACAGCTGATCCTCGGTCAGACCGAGCGTTTTTTGCAGCGCACCTTGCGCGCTGCGTGTCCCCGCCAACGCGTTGATGAACTCGAGCACCTTCTCGTGACCGTACGTGTCGGCGATATAATTGAAGACCGACTGGCCCTCCTTATATACGTAAAACCCGCTGATCATGTAGAACGGGTAGAGGTAGTCTTGGATCACCGCGTCGCGGATGAACATGTCCGCGTCCGCGTCCCACCCTTCGGCCAGGTACTCGGCCAAGCCTTCCATCACCCATAGCGGTGTCGGAAACAAATAGTTCCGGGTGAACACGTTGTCGAGCATCCGGTTGTAAACGATGTGGAAGGTGAACACGTGCGCCAATTCGTGAATGGCGGTGTGCTGAAATTCCTTGAACGAGCTGGTGAACGGCAAGACGATGCGGCGTCGCGACGGCTCCGCGAAGGCTTGCACGCCTTCGGTGAGCTGCGACGTGGTCACGTTGGTCTCGAGGAAGTCGGCGTGATTGGAATACAGAATAACCGGCACACGCCACGGCAGCACCGTCTTGAGCTTGTAGGTGTACTCGTCGTAGCCGTCTTCGAGCACCAAGGCGGCGCGCACCGCAAAGGCCTCCGAGCCCTCGTAGTAATGGATGTCGAAGTGCGGGGTGGCGAGAACGTGCCAGGTGTAGTTGTTGTATTGAATCTTGTTGCGGCCGAAGTACTGGGCCGAGGCGTCACTCCACCCGCAGGTGGAGATCAAGATTCCGGTGAAGATCGCCGCAAGAGTTCGCTGTAGCTTCATTAATAATGCCTTGAGCGCTACGATATCGGCGGGCTGGGGGCGCCGCTTTTTTGAGGGGCGAACGCCATTAATTATAAGTAGTCTACCCGAGAACGGACAAGAAATTATTCGACTTAGTATTCGAAGCGGTACTTCAGGTCGAGGTTGAATTCGTCCGTGTTCTGCCCTGCGATTCCGGCCCGGTTCCTCCGTGAGTTATATATGAACTGGGAACGTAGCAAGAATCGGTTGCTGAGACGATACTCCACATCTAGCTCTTGCGCGCCCTCGATGGAAAGCCCGCGCCGGTATTGGAGGTAGATATCCTCCCAAAAGTACCTACCCACGCCAATCAGGGTCTCCTGCTCAGGCGCTCCGGCCCCGGTGGCATCCTCCCGTTTGCGCTGTTCGACGTCGACCGTGAAGCCCCCCGCCATTTGGGCGTTGATGGCCCGTTCGAGGGCGTTGGTGGCCACCCCGCCCGACACGATGTTGCCGCCCAGCATGGCCCAGATGTCCGACTCGGAGTACCCGGGCTCGTCGTAGGAGAGCGATATCTGGGGCTCCACCCGGTCGTAGGGCCATGAGAGCACCAGGTAAATATTGCCGGCGTCGGTGTTGCCGCCGCGGTGGGGCGTGTACGCCTCGATGTGCATCGACGGGCGAAGCGTCTCGGACGCGGAGAAGTCCATGGTGCCGCTGGTGATGGTGAACTTGTTGCCGTACAGCTTGTACGACCCGCGCAGCACCAACAGCTCGCCGCGGAAGTACATCCCCCGCTCGTCGCGCAGAAACACCAGTTCGTCACTGGCCAGCTCGACATTGAGATCGGGGTTGCGGATCCATACGTTCTTAGGCGCGTCGATGTCGATGTTGGCCAGCCAGTCGGGGCGGTCGGTGGGGAGTGCCAGCTCGGTGCCCGCACTGCCGCTCGCCGACCCCAGGTCCTTCATGATGATCGCTTCTTTGACCGTCACGTTCCCCGTTAACATGGGGATCTTCTCGCCGTGCCAGTCGGTCAGTCGCGCGCGCACCTTGCCGCCCAACACCAGCTCGACGTCGGGGATCGACTGGAGCGGAAAGTCGCGCCCGCTCACGTCGACTTCGTAGTCGACCGGCTTGTAGTTCGACACCCGCGCCCATCCGGTGGCCACCAGCGACCCTTCGTCGCCGGACTTGGCGGTGAGGGTCGCGAGCCGCACCACGTCGTCGACGAAGTCCACGCGGGCCGTGATGTCGGTGGCACTCTCCTGGACACCGGTGACGCGCAGCTCTCCGTTGGTTAGCGTCATCGCTCCGGCGAGCCGCGGCGACGACGGCGTGCCGCTCGCCTCCACCCGTCCGGTCAAAATCCCCTGCAGCCGCGATACCCCTTTCACGTAGGGCGCGAAGTCGGAGAGCGCTCCGTCGGCCAAGGGCTCGATGACGATGCTCCCCTTCATCGGCCGGTCGGAGAGGATGCGGGCACCGTCGCGGAAGGACACGGTCATGGGCACGGTGGCCGTGACCTTCGCATTCATCACCTTGGACACTTCGACCTGGTCGATCTGCAGGGCACCGTCGCGATACGCGAGGTCGATGCTGGTCGGCGGAATGGCGTAGCCCGGGGTGGGCAGCGGGACGAAGACTCCCTTCGTGCGCAGCTGCGGCTCATCCAGCGTGCCGCCCAGGTTGATCGTGCCCGTGAACGTCGAGGCCACTTCCACGTGGCGATGCATGGCGCGAAAGAGCTCGGAAAGGTCGTACTGGCGCACACGCGCGTGTGCCGAGACGGGGGCTCTCCAGATCGACTCGGGGCGGTCGTCGCGCGCGAGACGGCGTGGCGATACGTCGGTGGCCCATTCGCCGCTGGCGGACAACGTGTCGTCTTTAGCCTGCACCCACAGGTCGTGCAGGCGATAGCGCGTCCCATCGAAGGTCGCCAGGGCGCGGAGTGCATCGAAGCGTACGCTGTCGACCATTCCGTGCTTGATCTGTGCCTCCAGCCGCATGCGCGGATTTTCTTCCGGCCCCTCGAGTGCCAGGTCGAACGTACCCTGGCCGGACAGTGCGACCGGCATCTTGAGCGCATCCCGGAAAACTTCCAGGTTCACGTTGCGGCCCCACACGCGCCCATCGACGCGCTCCTCCTGTACGCGGCGGGTACCGCTCACGCCGAATTCGCCGCGCGCCGAGGTGAGCACGAGCGAATCGACCGCAAGCGACGTGGGCGTGGTGTGAATCACGGCCGGCGCCTTGAGATCCCAATGCTCGCGCGGCGTCACGATGGACGCGCGCTTCAGGTCGATACGCGCGTTCTCGCCCTTGCCCACGACGTCGAAGTCGGCGATGAAGGTAGAGTCGGCGCGCACCACTTTGACGCTGTGCACGCGCACCGAGGCGGTATCCACGTCCATCAAGAGGGTGGGATTGTCGACGGGAATGTCATAGATGCGCGCGTGCCGCCCATTCAATGAAAGGGTGACGTCGGGGGCGTCGGTGCCGAGCCGCCGTGCTTCGGCTTGCACACCGCCGCTATCGACTTCCGTAAACTCCCATGCGAGGTCGCGCACCTCGCCGTTCACATTCACGGTGAAATCGTCCAGCGGTCCTTCGAGACGTCCGGTAAGCGACAAGGCCCCTTTGACCGGCGGCAGATCGAAGTGGTTCCAGAAATAGCTGAAGTCGGTCCCGTCCGCTTTGAACACGATGTTCGCCGGACCGCCGTCGGCGACGAAGCCGTTGCCTTCGACGCGATAGCTCGGGCGCACCGTGCTGAAACGGTCGATCGTCAACCCACTCTTGTCCACCCACGTGCCCGCTGCGCTGACATCGTAGGTTTCGTAGCCGTCAATCACGCCCCGCTCGAGCTCGCCACGCCATTGGTAACGCCCCGCCGCCTTCTCGCGCTCGACGTGGACGTCGCCGGTGAGCGACATGGGCGGCAGCTCGTCGTCCTCAATGAAGCCACGCCCCAGATCCAGGTTCTCCACGCGCCCGTCATACACGAAGTCCTCGCTCTCGATCTCGATGTTGAACGCACCGTCCACCTTCGAGCCGAAAACCAATCCTTCCAGCTGGTCGAGATCGAGTGCCCGCGGTGTCAGCACACCTTTGAAGTCGACGTCGTCCAACGCGACTCCCAAGCCTTCGCCGCTTACCTTGCCTTTGACACCGAGCTTGTCGACCGTTCCGGAAAGCGAGATGCGCGCGTCGAACGTGCCTTTTTCGTCGGGAATGAGACCGAGCTGGTGCAGCTCTGCCAGCGAGATGGGCTTGAGCACCAAGTCGACGTCGTGGAACGTGCCTTCGCGAAACTCGCCGTTGGCGAGCACGAAGGACGAGTCCAGCTTCACCGCGAAATCATCCACGAAGATGCTGCGCCAGTCCGAGCGCGCCTTGAGCCGTACCGATTCGACGGTGGTGCGCGAGTCGATGAGGTAGGCGCGGCCTTCGTCGATGATCAAGTGCCCCATGCCGCCGTCGTACGACACCGAGCCGTCCAGGTGCACGTCGCGCACGGCCAGCTGGCGCTGCTTGCCGCCGAACGTGAGGGCGAGCCCATTGATGCGGAAGTGCTCCACGTCGACCACGGGCGAAATCTTCTTTTTCTTGGCCTCCGGCTTGGCTGGGCCAGTGCCGGGGAGAATCAAGCGCCCTTCGGCGTCCTGGCGCAGGTGGATGGCCACATTCTCCATCTCGACTTCGTCCACCAAGAGGCGAAATGCAAACACCGGAATGAACTGATACGTGACCGAGATGCGGTCGGCGCGAAACACGTTGTACGACGCCTCCGGCGAGTGGTAGCGCAGGACCGGGTTCTGCAGGTTGATGCGATGGACCAGCGTCCCCGAAATTCCGTCGAGGGAGAACTCGAACGGCGTTCCCGCGAGGTAGTGGCGATTGACATAGTCGGCGACGCGCTGAGGAAGAATGCGGCTTTCGCGGTAGACGACGACCGCCATCACGGTCGAAATGACGATGGCGATCACGGCCGAAATCCGGCGCACGCGGCTGGCGCGGCGCTCCGGGCGGATGGGTGTGGTGTCGGTCGTCGCCATGGCTAGAAGATTTGACCCAAGCTCAGATAGAAAGTTCCCCCTTCATCCGTGTAAATATCGGGCTTCAACGGAAATCCGTAGTCCACACGAATCGGGCCCACGGGGGTATTGTAGCGAAGACCCAAGCCAATTCCGTACCGGAAGTCGTCGGGCTCGGTGTCCGACGTGTTCTTGCGCAGGCGAAAGTCGCTCCACGTCACATCGCCCGCTTCCCCCCACACGTTGCCCCCGTCGAGGAAGAGCGCCCCGGAGAAATTCCACCGGCTGAAGAGCGGGAAGCGAAACTCGGCGTTGGCGAGCATCATGAACTCGCCGCCCGACACCACCGGGTTGCCGGCGGTGTCGAAAGTACGGGGCCCGAGGCTCGCTTCGTCGTAACCGCGCACCGAATTCGCACCGCCGAGGAAGAAGCGATCCTCCACCGGCACCGCGTCGGAGCGGCCGAACGGCGCGCCGTATCCGACGCGCGCGCGCCACGCGAAGACACTGCTGCGCCGCACGTGATAGTGCTGCTCGTTGGCGGTGGCGGTGTAGTAGTCGTTCTCTCCGCCGAGAATGCCGCCGGCGACGTTGGCGGAAAACAGCCGGTACACGCCGGTGCGCGGATTCAGAATGAAGTCGCGCGTGTCGCGGCTCACCGAGCCGCCCAGAATGTTCGAGCGCGACTTCTCTTCCGGCAGTTCGGTCTGGCGGCGGCGAATGTCCTCGATGGAAAAGCTCCCCACCACTTCCGAGTCGTAGCCAAAATCGGGGCGGGGCCTTCCAAACGAGTGCGACACCGCGAAGGTGGTACCCACCGTCCGCACTTCCAGATTGGGTACGGTCTCGTCGTTCTCCAAGAAGCCGTTCACACCCGCGTTGAGCTTGATGCCGAACACGCGCCGTTGCTGGTAGACGGCGTCGTAGCGGTAATACGTGTTGTCGAAGCCGAGTTTGTCGAAGTCGATGTCGTCGCCTTCGAACAGGTCGAAGGCGTACTGCGCCTTCAAGCGCAGCGTGCGCCCGGTGCCGAACAGGTTGCGCGTGCCCCACTCGGCGAAGATGCGGCTGCCGAGCACATTGCCGACACCGAAGCCGGTCTCGATCCACGACTGCTTGCGCTCGCGCACGCGGATGCGAATGTCGACCGTCTGCTGGTGGAAATCGACGTTTTCCGGCAGCACGTCGACCACGTTGAACAAGCCGGTCTCGAACAGGTTGCGCTGCGTCTTCACCACTTCGTCGAACTCGCACAGCTCGCCCGAATCGAGCTCGATCTCGGCCTCGATGACGCCGCGGCGTACGTTCTGGTTGCCTTCGATCACGATCTGGCCCACGTTCAGCGGGACACCGGGGTCGACCGTGAACACGATGTCGACCTTGCGGTCCTCGACGCGCGTCGAGTCGTCCACCACGACACCCAGATAGCCGCGGTCGAAGTACTTGCCGCGAATGTGGTAGACGTCGGTACGCAGCAAGGCGGCGTTGTAGGGCGAGCCCGGCTCGAGCAACAGTCCCTTGCGCAGATCCGATTCCTTGAGAATGAGACTGCCGGTGAAGGTGACACTGGCGACCCGAATCGGCTCGCCTTCGTTTACCAGGAGGGTGATGTTGGCGAAGCGGTCGTTCTCCAAGTACTCGATGCGCTGCACGCGCACCACCGCGTCGGGGTAGCCGATGGAGTGGTAGTAGGCGGTGAGTTGGGCGACGTCGCGCTCGAGTTGCGAGAGATCGAGCTTGGGCTTTCTTAGAATCGAGAAAAACGACGGTTCTTTGGTGCGCATGCGCGCGCGCAGCTGGGCCCCCGGCACGTTCTCGTTGCCCTCGATCTCGATCTTGTTGACGAAGACGACGCGGTCCTTGTCGGGGGGCGGGGCGAGCTCCGGGTTTTGCTGCGCGCGAGCGACCGCGGCCCCCGCAAGAGACACCACGACGAGAGCGAGGAGAAGGGCTGCCTTGACACCGATTCGCCGAGCAGTGTATCTAAGCAGCGAGCTACCGATCGCCATGATTGCGCGCGACGTTCGACCCATCGGCCCCCGAAAAAAGCTGCGGCGATTCGTCGTTGCCGCGGCGCTGGCGATCGTCGCCTCGTGCGGCCCGAAAGAAGCGCCGAAGGTCCCTGCACTATCTCCCGACGAGACGTATCTCGTCGACTCCTACGTCAAGGTTCGCCGCGCGGGGGCGATGTTTCCCTACCAACGACAGCTCGCCGACAGCCTCTTGGACCGCCTCGCGGGCGAGATCGATACCGTGCGCGTGGCGCGCACCGCGGCCGCCTTGAACGCCAACCCCGAGCGCTGGACAGTCATCTTCCAAGCGATCGAAGAGCGCATGAGCGAGCCGCGCCCCCAGCCGGTGGAATCCACGAGAACCTCAGAACCCACCCGGAGTTGACCCCGCGCAGCGCGAGAGGTCGAGCACCAGCACGAACGCCATCAGCAAGATGATCAGCACGAACCCGCCCTGGGTCAGCCAGTCACGCAGGCGCCGGTTGACCGGGCGCCGCATGATGCCCTCGATGCCGAGAATCGCCAGATGACCGCCGTCGAAGGGAAGCAGCGGGATCAAGTTGAACACGCACAAGTTGATATTGAAGAACGCCAAGAACCCCAGCAAATAATCGAAGCCCCAATTGGCGACGTCGCCCGCCATCTGCGTAATGGTGATGGGCCCGCCCAGTGTCTTGACCCCCATCTTCCCCGTCAGCAGCATGCCGAGGTATTGCACGATTTGACCGGTCATGGCGTTCGCCGTATGGAAACCGTTCGCGATGCCGGCGAACAATCCTTCGCGCCGCCGTTCCGAGTACGGATGAATGCCGATGATGCCGACGGTGGTGAACTCGGAGGTCGAGCCCGGCTTCAACACCTGCTTGGGCTCGGGCACGATGGTGTCGGCGTGCGCCAGGCCGTCGGTCGACCAGCGAATGTAGAGCGGACGGTCGGCGTTAGCATTAATAATGCGCACCAAGTCGCCGTAATTGGTGACGGTGGTATCGTTGATCGCCTCGATCACCGAGCCGGGCTCGAGGCCCGCCTTGTAGGCCGGCTTGTTCTTCTGCACGCGGCCGACGCGCGTCGAGGCGAAGGCGTACATTCCCAGCGACACGCGGCCATCTGCGACGTCGGGCTCGTAGTTGAGCTCGCGCACGCGCCCTTCGCTGCGCGTGACGATGACCTTGCGCTTCTCCGGCTCGCGCACCAACAGATTCTCGACGTCGTACCAGTCGCGCACCACCGCCCCATCGATGGTGACGATGGTGTCGCCCGGTGCAATGCCGGCATGCGCCGCCGGGCCGTCCGCGGCGACGTCGCCGACGCGCGTGGTCGGCACGACATTGACACCTTGCACCAGGTACACGCCGATGAAGAGCACCACCGCCGTCAGATAGTTCATGAACGGTCCGGCGAGGAGGACGGCGGCGCGGATCCAGCGCGGTTGGGTGGTGAAGTAGCGCTCGCGGGGAATCTCGGAGTCCGGCGTTTCATCCAGCGGATGGCGCGTCTGTCCTTCCGGGAGCTCGGGTGGCGGCTCGTCCATCAGCTCCGACTCGCCCGCAAACTTGACGTACCCGCCGAACGGCAAGGCACAGATGGCGTACACGGTTTCGCCGTGGCGGAATCGCGCCAGCTTCTTGCCGAAGCCGATCGCGAACACCTTGACGTATACGCCCGACAGCTTGGCCACGATGAAGTGGCCGAATTCGTGCACGATGATGACGACACCGAGGACGAACAAGCCGGCGAGAATAGTGGTGAGCATCGAAGCCTTTTCTAGCGACCATCTCCGCGGGTCGCGGGGGTGCGGTGTTCACGGATCCAGCGGCGTGCGTCGTGGTCCGCTGCGACTACATCGTCGAGCGACGTGACCGGCCGCGCGGTCAGTGCGTCGAGCGCGGAGCCGATGAGCTCGGGGATGGCGGCGTACGGCAGCCGGCCCTCGAGGAAGGCCTGCACCGCCACTTCGTTGGCCGCGCTCAGCACGGCGGGGGCGGTGCCGCCGGCGCGCGCCGCGGCCAGTGCCAGCGCGAAGCATGGGTAGCGGCGCTGGTCGACGGGCGCGAACGAAAGCGCGGGAAACTCCAGCACGTCGGCGCCCAAGTCCGACTTGAGACGATGCGGGTACGCGAGCGCGTACAGAATCGGAATGCGCATGTCGGGGGTCGCCATTTGCGCGATCATGGAACCGTCGACGAAGCGCACGATGGAATGCACGATCGACTGCGGATGAATGACCACGTCGATCATGTCGTACGGCAGGTCGAACAGCCAGTGCGCCTCGATGATCTCGAGCCCCTTGTTGACCAAGGTGGCACTGTCGACGGTGATCTTCGCACCCATGCGCCACGTCGGGTGCGCCAGCACGTCGCCCACGGCGACGTCGGCGGTGGCGTCCGGGTCGCGGTCGCGCAGGGCACCTCCGGATGCGGTCAAGATGACGCGTTCGACGTCGGCGCGCGCCGCACCCGCGAGACATTGCGCGATGGCAACGTGCTCGCTGTCGATGGGCACGAGTGCGACCCCCGCTTTGCGCGCGGCGCGCAGCAACAGCTCGCCGCCGGCGACGATCGATTCCTTGTTGGCGGTGGCGACGGGTATGCCGGCCTCGAGTGCCGCCAGTGTCGGGGCCAAGCCGACAAAGCCGACCAGCGCGTTGACCACCAGGTGCGCGTCGCTGGTGCGCACCAGATCGATCAGCGCCGCTTCGCTGCCGCCGGCGAAACGCGGCTCCTTCGCGAGTTCGGCCGCCGCGACCGGATCGGTGACGACGAAACGTGCCTCGGGATGGTCGGCGCACTGGGCGCGCAACAGGTCGACGTTGCGATGCGCCGCCAGCCCCACCACGCGGAACTGATCCGGGTGTCGGCGGACGATGTCGAGGACGTTGCGACCGATCGAGCCGGTCGACCCGAGAACCACGATGCGCTTCATTGGCTGGGGCGCCCCTGCAACGCCCTAAGTAGGGGTAAGTTATTGAAAAATTACGAACTTGAGGAAGTAGTATATGAGAGGGGCGGTGAAGAGTAAACTGTCAAATCGGTCCAGGACGCCGCCGTGGCCGGGGATAACGTGAGAGGTATCTTTGACGCCCGCGTCGCGCTTCAGGGTGGACTCGAACAGGTCGCCCAATAGCCCCACCATGGAGGCCAGTACCCCCATCACCACCCCTTCCCACGCCGCCAAATAGCCGGCGAATGTGACCGACGCCACCCAGCCCGCCACCGCCGCGAACAGCACCCCGCCAAAGGCACCTTCCCAGGTCTTGTTGCGCGACACCTTGGGCGAGAGCGTGTGCTCGCCGAACAGCGAGCCGATAGCGTACGCGCCCGTGTCCGACGCCCACGTCACCACAAACACCAGGAAGACGAAGGATGCACCCTGGGCGTACGGCACGCCCACTTGCGCGGGCAGCTCGCGCAACAGCACCAGGTGCGACGCGAGATACGCGACATAAATCACGCCGAAGATGGTGGTGGAGACGTGATACACCGCGAGGCGATTG
>JAICFA010000033.1 GCA_025923935.1 Candidatus Krumholzibacteriia bacterium | reverse complement strand
GACATATCCGCGCACGCCATGATGATGTCGACGCGCGGCATCGTGGTCACGTTGGTGATATCGAACTCAGTCTTGGTGGTGTGCTTCCACGAGGGCGCGGTGTACCAATCCTGCTTGCCGTACGCAGTGACACCGACGACCCCCCGCAGGGGAGACATGAAAGTCTGCACCGCGGTAGTACTCGTCTTCGTCAGTGAGTGCGCCGCCTGGATCCAGTCGTTCATCACGACCAAAACGCCTTTGCCTTTGGCGTTTGGATCGCTCGCAACCGCCACCGCGTTGTAGAGGTTCAGCGGACCATCGGCGCTAACAGCGGTGGATGGACGCATGGAACCCACCATCACGATAGGCTTGTCGGTCTTGGCGGTCAGGTTGAGAAAAAAGGCCGACTCCTCCAGCGTGTCGGTGCCGTGCGTGATGACGATACCGTCGACGCCCTTGTCTTTGCCAAGCTCATTGATGCGCTTGGCGACCTTCAACAGGACGTCAAACGACATGTCCTGCGATCCCACGTTGGCGACCTGCTCGCCCTTGATGGTCGCGAGGTCGGTGATGCCCGGCACTCCCGCGACCATCGCGTCGATAGTCACCGCGCCCGACGTGTAGCCGGACTGGGTGCCCGTGGCCGCCGCGCCCGCGATGGTGCCGCCGGTGGCGAGAATCACGATGTTGGGTTTTTTAGTTGTTGTGGTTTTACTCTTGGTCTGCGCGTACGTCGTCGATGCAAGCATCAACGCGCACACCATCGTGGTTAATACGCGTAGCGTTTTCATACATTCCTCCATCAGGATTCACTACTTCTTTTCGTACTTGGATGCGTCCAAGTTGGTCAGCTTGATCGGGTCCAGGAGATCTTTGATCTGCGCCTCGGTCAGGATCTTCTTCTCGCGAATCACTTCGAGCACACCCTTACCGCTCTTATAGGCCTCGTTGGCCAGCTCCGTTGCCTTCTCGTATCCCAGCACCGGATTGAGAGCAGTGACGATTCCGACCGTGGTGTTCATGTAGTTCTCCAGCACCTTCTCGTTGACGGTGATGCCGTCGACGCACTTGGTGCGGAAGAGCTTGGAAACGTTGAACAATAGGTGCTGCGACTCGATCATCGCGATGCCACTGGCGGGCTCGTAGGCGTTGAGCTGGAGCTGCCCGGCGTGCGACGCGATCGATACGACGTGGTCGTTGCCCATGACACGGAAGGCGACCACGTTCACGACTTCGGGAACGACGGGATTGACCTTGCCGGGCATGATCGACGAGCCGGGCTGAATCGCGGGCAAGTTGATCTCCGCGAGTCCCGCGCGCGGTCCCGATGCCAGCAGGATAAGATCGCTGGCGATCTTCGACAGCTTCACGGCGGTGCTCTTGAGCGCGCTCGAGTAGATCACGAAGCCCTGCTGCTCCCACGTCGCCGCGATCATATCGTCGGCCATCACGATCGGCTTGCCGGTGAGCTTGGCCAGCTCCTCGGCGCACTTCTCGGGATATCCCTTGGGCACGTTGATGCCGGTGCCGATGGCGGTGGCCCCCATGTTCTGCGCGTAGAGATACTTCTCCGCGTCCTTCAAGAACGCGATCTCCGCGTCGAGCGAGGCGGCGAAGGCGTAGAACTCCTGGCCTACCGTCATGGGCACCGCGTCCTGCAGCTCGGTCCGCCCCATCTTCACGATTTGGAGGTACGCCGCGCCCTTTTTCTTGAAGGAGGCAGAGAGCTGCTCGAGCTCCGCGACCAGCTTGTCATTGCGCATGATCAGCGCGACCTTGATCGCCGTCGGGTACGAGTCGTTGGTCGACTGCGACATGTTCAAGTCGTCGTGCGGCTCGAGGTATTGGTACTCGCCCTTCTTATGACCGCCCATCTCGAGTCCGACGTTGGCGAGAACTTCGTTAGCGGCCATGTTGGTCGACGTGCCGGCGCCGCCTTGATACCAGTCGACCAGGAATTGGTCGTGGTACTTGCCATCCATCACTGCCTTGCACGCCTTCTCGATCATCGCCAGCCGCTCCGGCTTCATCGCACCGACCGCGGTGTTGGCGCGCGCCGCCGCCAGCTTGACGATGGCCCATGCCTCTACGAAGCCCGGGTAATGATTGATGGCCACGCCTGAGAGCTGGAAGTTCTCCATGCCGCGCAGCGCTTGCACGCCGTAATACGCGTCGGCCGGGACTTGCTTTTCGCCCAACAGGTCGTGCTCGGTGCGGGTCTTGGTCTGTGTCTGCTTGGTTTGCTTCTTCGCTTGCGCGAAGCTCGGCGCCGCGAGCGCCGCGACGGCAAAGGCCGCCGCGGCGGTGATGGCTGTGAATCTGAGGATGCCCTTTCTACTCATAAGATTGCCTCCGAACTGGACTACAGTTCCGTCGAGAAATTGTATTTGAACGAGAACTGCAGTCGTACGTCCTCCGCCGTGAAGTCGTCTTCGAAGTTCTCGCGCTTGCCGTATTGAAGTTCCATGACCGTCATCACGTCTTCGGACGGGTAATAGATCAGGTTGCCGATCGCGTAGTGACCGCGATGGAAGGCGCTGGGCGATTGCCCTTCCGAGTTGTCGATATCGATCATCGAATAGCCGACCGAGCTCGCGAACTTGTCGTTCCAAACGTGGTCGAGGAACGCAACCACACCGAACACGGGCAGCGCCTCGCCGTCGAGCGGCCTGGCCGGATCGCCGGTGGCAACGACGCCGATGTCGGCCGGCGCATCGTTCATATAGTTCTCGACGCCTTCGCCGTATAAGACCGACAAGCGAAGCACGTCATTGTCGTCGCGGAACTTGACGTTGGAGCTCAAATTCAGGCCCCAGCCCACGGTGTCACCGGACAGGGTGTCGGGGTCAGCATCCGCGTCTTCCCATTCGATCCAGCGCACAATGCCGGCCAGCTCGACGTAACCAAAGCCGGTCGCTCTGCGGTACTCGGCCGAGAAATCGGGAAGCGGGAAATGAGGAGTGACTCCCCCGAATTCCGCGAGGCGGTCCGCGTAGTCGCCTTGGTCGCCGCTGGCGCCGGGACGCTCGAGCGCGAAGGTCATGCGAGTGTCGCCCTGAATCGGCATGTAGCGGAGCTGGACGTTTCTGAAGAACGCCATGCCCGGAGGTCCCCAGTACTCGACCGTGTTGGGAAACACATCGATGTCCATGAACGGGCTCCAGGTTTGTCCGGCGCCGATTTTGCCGAGCTCGCCGTACGCATGTCGGAGACGAATCGTGGTCTGGCCCGCGTCCGCGCCCACGCCGAAAAGCTCCCATTCGAATTGCGTACGAACAGTGCCGACGTCGGTCGGTGATGCCGTGCGCACGCCAAATCGCGTTTGCCGAACGCTGAAGTACGTATTTCCATCCTCGCCGAACTGGTCCTCGAAGGCGGGGAGCTTTGTGGTGCGCAGTACGTCGAACCACAATGGATCGGTCTGCATGAAGTCGTAACCTGCATCCATCATCACGAAGCCATAGAGACGGAATTCCGTGTCTTGGGCCTTCGCCGGCAGAACGAACCCCATCGCCAGTAGTGAGACCATTACGACTAAGCGTTTCATAGCTTCCTTTCTCGCGAAGCAACTCTCGTTGCCGTCGAAGCGGACGTACGGTTGTTTTCGAGCAGCCTATTAAATCCTAAGGCTCAAACATCCATCATTTCATGCTGTGTCATCTGAATCGGCTGAAGTCGAGTGACGTGGTTGAATCGGGGATAACCGGTGAAGGCGCGGGGATACCCATCGTGATCACGTCTCCCACTCGTGATCAGCCAAACCATGTCGGACGCGAACGCCAAGCGCATTGCGACACCTTTCATAGGGTCGGTGACCGCCGAAAAAAACGCTGTCGTCCTCTGTCGCTGTCGTGATCGAAGAGATGCTAACCTTACTACACTTTCGCACGAGTAACAACCCCGTTACCCGTTCTAAACAGACGATTTGATTGCTTGCTTTGGGGTGCAGACGTACGTAGCCTAGATGGCTCGTAGGGAAGAGTATGTAGACCCGAGGAGGAAATGCATGAGCATTGTCAAAGAGTTCCGCGAATTTGCCGTCAAGGGCAACATGATCGACATGGCGGTCGGTATCATTATAGGCGCCGCGTTCGGAAAACTGGTCACGTCGCTCGTCAACGACATCATCATGCCGCCGCTGGGACAGGTCATCGGCGGTGTGAACTTCAGCAACTTGAAATTCGTTATCGGCTCGCCCATCGGGGACCGTGAGCCGGCGACAATCAACTACGGTGCATTCATCCAAAACATCGTCGACTTCCTGATCGTTGCGTGGGCGATCTTTATGGTGGTCAAAGTGATCAACATGATGCGGCGCAAGGATGCGGAAGTGCCACCCGCACCACCCGCCCCGACGCGGGAGGAAGTGCTTCTCACCGAGATTCGCGATGCGTTGAGGTCGCGCGCGTAGCCCTTAGAACGTCCAGCCCATGCTGAAGACGAGACCATAGTCGTTTTTCTCTCCGGAGGGATCGAGCGGGTCGCTGTCGTAGGAATCGTAAAACGATAATACCAACGTGAAATCCCTGATGACTTCGCGGCTCGCGCTGATGTCGAGCTCGGCGCGAACCCGGCCCCAGTCCGACAAGTTGGGGTAGACGGTAAGCTCGGTGGTAACGTCGGTCTTGGGATAATCGTACCGAAACACAGAATGCTCGGCAGACACGAACGCTTCCAGGTTGTACGTGTCTTCGGCGACATCGGAAGACTCGCGGTTGGCGCTCAGACCAACCGTCGACTGAAAATCGTTGTGGTTGCTCTGCACCCAGTTGATGCCCATGCCGGCGAACACGAGCGCGCGCAAATCGAGCCCCAGCTCGTCGTTGGTTTGTAAGCCCACACCCGCCAGGGCGAACAGCGCGCGCTCGAAGAGCCGGTTGTAGGTCAGCGAAAAGTCCTCGCGGCGTTGCGTGTCTTCGTCTTCCTGGGCCGTGCTGATGGAGCTCAGGTCGAGCTCCCACATGCGAATCAATGTTCGTCGCCGCACGTAGATGTCGGTCGATAGCTGCGCGAGCTGGTTGGACTTGGTGTAGCTGAAGCCCAGGCTCATCGATCCGTCGAGCTGCTGCCAAAAAGACGTCTCCATGGGCGTGATAGCGACCACAGTGGGCTGGCTGATGCGCCGGCTTGCTCCGCCCGTGATCACTTCCAAGATGCCGTCGCGCGTCATGAAGATCGCGCCGAAGTATTTCTCTCCAAAGCTGTCTTCGATGCGGAATTGATAGACACTGCTCAGCGAGTCGACTTTTTCCCACTCGATATTTAGGGTGCCGATGTCGTCGGTGCTGAGCTTGAGGATGCCGCGGTCGAGCTGTTTGATCTCGCCCGTCATGCGATCGCCGTTGTTGAGAAAGACGACGTCGGTTTTCTGGCGCGCGTCGGCACGGGTCGCGAACGCGCCCGCGCCGGTCACGGCGAGCAAGACGGCGAATAGAAGGCGCCGTGGCATTACGGCTTCGAAGTTCCCTTGGCTTTGAGCATCCTGATGATGCCGGCCAGGCTGATACCCGTGATCATGCCGGCAGCGAAGACTTGCAGGAAGTCGACGGTTCGAATTTCACCAGCGACGCGGCTAGCGCCGATGAACGCGATAAGCAGCGGGGCGATGAATACCACAGCCCGAGCGCGAGAAGATGAGTCCATGAAACGGTCCTTTCGAAGAAAACCCAACTCCCAATCGCGTTACGTCACTAGAAATCGAAGGCAAAAGCAAGCCTGAAAATGGGTTGGAGGATGTGACCAGAAATTTACCGCCGCTGCGGCAGTAAGCACTTTTTTCACAAGCAACGTTAGGATACGCTCCCATCTGCCGCGAGCGCGGCAAATAGAGGAGAGAATCAAATGTCCAAATATCGAATTGAGAAGGACTCGTTGGGCGAAATGCGCGTCCCCGAGACCGCCTATTACGGCGCGCAGACCGCGCGCGCGGTGGAGAACTTTCCCGTCAGTGGCATTCCGTTTCCGCGCCATTTCATTCGCGCGCTCGGCATCATCAAGCGCAGCTGCGCACGGGCCAACGTCGAATTAGGCGACCTCGATTCTAAAGTCGGCGAGGCGATCGCCGAAGCGGCCACGGAAGTGATCGAAGGCAAGCTCGACGCCGAGTTTCCGCTCGACATCTATCAGACCGGCAGCGGCACTTCCACCAACATGAACGCCAACGAAGTGATCGCCAACCGTGCGGCCGAGATCATGGGCAAGGAGCGCGGCCACAAATCGATTCATCCCAACGATCATGTCAACATGAGCCAATCGTCGAACGACGTGATCCCGACCGCCATTCACGTCGCCGCGGCGGCGGCGATCACCACCGAGCTGATTCCCGCGCTGGAGCATTTGGGGCTCACGTTGGAAGCGAAAGCGGAGCAGTTCGACGATGTGGTGAAATCGGGCCGTACCCATTTGATGGATGCGACACCGGTCCGGTTGGGGCAGGAATTCGGCGGCTACGAGCGCCAGGTTGCGAACGCGGTGGAGCGCGCCGGCCGCGCGCGCGACGCCTTGTTGGAGCTCGCGCTCGGCGGCACCGCCGTCGGCACCGGCATCAACCGCCGCGCCCAGTTTCCGCAGCTCGCCATCAAATACATCGGTGAGGACACGGGGCTCGGGTTTTTCGAAGCGATGGATCACTTCGAAGCGCAGGGCGCCAAGGACGCCTGCGTGGAAGCGTCGGGTCAAATGAAGACCATCGCCGTGAGCCTCTCGAAGATTGCGAACGACATTCGTCTGCTGGCGTCCGGACCGCGCACCGGCATCGCGGAGATCACGCTGCCCGCCATCCAGCCCGGCAGCTCGATTATGCCCGGTAAGGTCAACCCGGTGATTTGCGAATCGGTGACGATGGTGTGCGCACAGGTGATTGGATACGACGTCGCCATCACGCAGGGCGGTTTGGGGAGCTACCTCGAGCTGAACGTGATGATGCCGCTCATCGCCTACGATCTACTGGAGCAGATTCGACTCCTGTCGAACGTGAGCCGCGTGTTCGCCAACACGTGCATAGCGGGCATCACCGCCAACGACTCGCGCGCGCGGGAATTGCTCGAGCTCAACCTGTCCACCTGCACGTCGCTGGCGCCGAAAATCGGCTATGACAAGGCGGCGGCGCTGTCGAAGCAAGCCTTCGCCAGCGGGCGCACGGTGCGCGACGTCGCGCGCGAGATGAAGGTCCTTCCCGAGGATGAGCTCAACACGCTCTTGGACTTCAGGCGCATGACGGAGCCGGACGCGTAGAGCCAATTTGCAATGCTTCATTTGCCGATTGGTGAAAAACTGGCCGGTCGCGGCGAATATTGTTGACGTGGTTAGGGCCGCTTGCTAGGCTGCGGTCGGTTTGATGAGATAGCCAGACGGACATCCGGGGATCTTCTAGCCAGAGTTCTCGCACGACGGTGTCCGACGGTCGGAACCTCAGCCATCCTGTATCTCGGCTCCGATCCCTCTTCGTTCCTAAATAAATTTCGACGACGCCCCCGCGTTGAAGCCTACTCGCTTCCTCTGCGCCCGCATTTTCTTCGCGGTGTGTCCCCCTAGTAGTGTGCCCTGACATGCAACGGATGGGAGACGAGCGCCCCCTGCTCGTCCTCATGGAGGGGTCATGAAACCTCGTCACTGTCGACGACTGCTTACCGCAATACTTTCTTTCTCGCTACTAGCGGCCTTGGCCGCCGCTACTCTGGCCGCGCCGATGTTCGGAGCGCAATGGAAGCTCCGACAGCCGGACGGAACCTGGGTAGACGTCCTGATTTTTGGCGACGAGTACTACCAAGACGTAGAGACTCCCAACGGCTATACGTTGATCCGAGATCCGGTCACCAACGTTATCTGCTACGCGAAACTTTCCGTCGACGGCAACACGCTGCTTTCGACGGGCGTTCGCGTCGGCACACAGGATCCGTTTTCCCTCGGCCTGCAGCCCCACCTTCGCATCCCCGCGGAAATGCGGCGCGCGAAGGCGCAGCGCGCCCGCGAACTTGCGTACGCTCCGGAGCAGCAGATGCTGGCTGCGCGCGGCATGGAAGCGCTCTTGGGTCCTCCGGACGACGGCAACGTGGTCGGGTTGTGCTTGCTCGCGGATTTCAGCGATCAGGTGGCGACCATTCCGCAAAGCGATGTGGTCAACTTCTGCAACCAGATCGGATACAACCAAAACGGTAACAACGGCTCGGTGCGAGACTATTTCTTCGACGTCTCGGACGGCGATCTGACCTACACGCACTACGTTTCGCCCACGTATTACCGGCCGACCAACCCGTTCTCGTGGTATGACGACTGCGACGAACCGTGGCTGGATCGCGGCAAGGAGCTCATCGTCGAAATTCTGGACAGCATGGAGGACGACGGGTTCGACTTCAGCGCGTACGACAGCAACGGCGACAATTTGATCGACGCGGTCAACTTGTTCTACGCCGGCAGCACCGGCTGCGGTTGGGCCGAGGGAATGTGGCCCGGGTCGGGTGCGATGGGCGGTTTCTCGGAAGACGGCGTATCGGTGAATCGCTTCCAGCTCACGGGCATGGGAGGGCTTCTCACCATTGGCACGTACTGCCACGAGAACGGCCACATGATTTGCTACTACCCGGATCTGTACGACTACGATGACGATTCGCGCGGGCCCGGTGACTACTGCTTGATGGCGTCGGGCGGTCCCAGCACCAACCCGACCGAGGTGTGTGCGCCGTTGAAGGTGTCGTCCGGTTGGGCGACGGTGACCGAGCTGGGTGCAGGAGCGACCGGACTTTCGCTCCCGGCCGGGACGAACACGTACTATCAGTACACGCGCGGGTTCAACGTGTTTTTCCCCGGCGAGAATTTCCTGATCGAAAACCGCCAGCAGACCGCGCGCGACGCCAGCCTCCCCGACGCGGGATTGTTGATCTGGCACGTCGAGACAGTCTGGGGCGATCACAACAACCAGAGCAGGACGGAGTTCGGACACTATCCGTACACCGTCATGCAGGCGGACAACGACTGGGACCTGGAGAACGACGTCAACAACGGCGACAGCCAAGACCTCTATTCGTCGCCGGGATCGACCGCTCTCACGCCATGCACCGAGCCCAACACCAATTGGTGGGACGGAAGCAATTCCGGTTTCTCGGTCACCAACGTGAGCGCCATCGGCGCCAACATGACGTTCGACTTCAGCCCCGATGACGACGATCCGATCGCGGTAACCAAAGCGTACGCCGAGGACGCGGATCAAGATTGTTGCATCAGCGTGAACGTGACCGATATCGACAACGGGTCCAACGACCCGGATGGTCCCGGCGACATCGAGTCGTTGTGCATCACGGCGGTCGATGGCAACCCGGTGGGTTGCCAGCAGACCGTGCAGATTTGCGGCCAGGGTAACCACACCGTGACGTTGACCATTACCGACCTGTGCGGCAACACGGACTCGGAAGACGCCGCCGTCGAAGTGGTCAACTCGCCGCCGGTGGCAGTGGCGCAGAATCACTCCGCGGACGCCGACGACGACTGCTGCATTTTGGTCGAGCTCAGCGACATCGACGGAGGGACCACCGACCCCGATGGACTCGCCGACATCGAGACGTTTTGCATCACGGCCGTCGACGGCAGCGACGTCGGCTGCTTGCAGGAAGTCACGGTGTGCGGCAACGGCCCCCATACGGTGACCATTACCGCCACCGACTACTGCGGCGAAACCTCGTCGGCGGATGCATCCGTCGAAGTGATCGACGTGACACCGCCGGATATCACCGTGGAGCTGAATCGCGACGTCTTGTGGCCGCCCAATCACAAGATGGCGGAGATCTGTGCCACGGTAGAGGTGACCGACAATTGCGACCCGGATCCCGAGTTCGTGCTCTTGAGCATCACGTGCGACGAGCCCGACGACGGCGGGGGTGACGGGCACTTCCCGAACGACATTCAGAACGCGGACACCGACACGCCCGATTTGTGCTTCGATTTGCGCTCGGAGCGGCAGGGTATGGAAGACGGTCGCGTTTACACGATCGTCTACAAGGCCACCGACGACTCCGGCAACGAAGCGACCTCCACGGTGTACGTAGACGTTCCTCATGACCAGAGCGCAGCGGCGGCGGCATCGAGCGGATTCATCGTGGATGGCCGAGGGTTTGCTCCGAGCGACGACCGCTTCGCGATCATCATTTCTTCCGAGGGACGGATGGATGGAGCGTCCATCGACCGGGCCCATGTGTACCTCGGCAACACCGCCGGGGTGGCGCAGCCTCTCGAGTATCGAGTCGTCGAGCTGAACGGCGACGGCCGTCCGGACTTGGCGGTGTTCTTCTCCACGCAAGCCGCGCTGGATATCATCTCGGCTTCGCAGAATCCGGAGACCATCCCGCTGACACCCGGCAACGGACGTGGACCGGGTGAAAACCACGGACCGCTCGGCGTTCACTTCGTAACGCCGGCCGGCACCGATTTCTTGGTGGGCGACATCCTATCGCTGGGTGCACCGGTCGCGATGCCGGAGATATGGATGCCGGAGGTTCCGCTGCCGTTCTCGGAACCGGAACCGGAAGTCGTCGAGCAAACTCGTCTAACGTCGATTCATCCCAACCCGTTCAACCCGCAGACGACGGTACAATTCTCGCTGGTTAGTCCGGGTCTGGTTCGAATCATGATCTACGACGTGCGCGGTGCCTTGGTGCGCCGTCTCGTCGACGAGGCTCGTGCGGCAGGCACGCACGCAGAAGTGTGGAACGGCGCCGACGACTCGGGTCGTCAGGCTGCGTCCGGAATCTACTTCGTGCGCATGATGGCCGGCAGCTACACCGAGACCAAGAAGATCGTGCTACTGAAGTAGGTAGTCGATCGGTTTCGATCGTTCGAGGACCCGGCGTCGAAGGAGACTTCGGCGCCGGGTCTTTTAGTTATGGTACAGGGCCTTGATTCGGCCCCAAGTGGTCGGTTGAACCGGCAGTGTCGTGGTATTGAACGAAATCGGTGAGGGGTACGCGCCGAAGGTACAAATCAAAAACATGCAATTATCATCGACTGAATAAACTTCCGTAGCCCAGTGGCCATCCACTGAGTACTGGCCAGGCGCGAGCAGCAGCTCGAGTTTGGGGTCGGGGTTCAGCCATGGCAAGACTTCGAACGTTGCCGTTCCGCCGTCGCAATCGAACGCTAGGTCCACAGGTTCAGGCTGATTCTGGAGATACACTCGAGCCGAGAGTGGGCACGGTGAAATGGTAACGGTCGTCCTGTGGTGTGTGCATCCGGAAGGGCACGGCAGGTTGTCTACGTACTGCGACTCGATATTCACGTCGACCCAAGTATTCGATCCGGCAGCTTCCACTGGTGCGACCAGCCAGCGAGCCACATCGGCGCGTGCGGGAACATCGTATGTCTGGGTTTCTGTTTCGGTTGTGAAGACGCACGCCGTGTAGGTGCAATCGAAGGGCTGATAATCCCCCGCTTGAATTCTGGTATACCCCGAAATCGTATAGTGCGTCTCGTAGCCGAGGGTGAGGTGCAACGCATAACCATCGAACTCGATCTGAGAGACTCCGCCGTCGCACGGCTGTCCCGGGGGACAGGGCTCGATGGTAAAGTAACTCAGGTTGCTGTAGCAGTCATAGCCAGTGCACTGGCCGTTATAGCCCGTTGTACTGATCATGACGCGCGCACCGTCCGCATCGTATCCGCTCAGACTCATTGTGAAACCGGCCCACGCGGGATTCGCAAGCGCAAGCACGACAGCAAACATCGCTGTGCCACAAGACGAGGCGAATGACGAAGAGTGCATGCACACCTCGAAACAGAAAGAAAGGGGTACATTGATTATCGATCAAAGTCCAATGTAAGGTCAAGGTGGCGTGAGGCGTTGGCGAACGCCCTCGATTGGACTACAATCATGCAAGCTAACCAATAAGGACAAAGAATGCCGACTTACTGGGAATATTTAAAAATCGACGAGCTGCTCGAGCTGCAGAAGCCGCTGAGCGACGAGCACGACGAAGTGCTCTTCATCGTCATCCATCAGTCGTACGAGCTATGGTTCCGCGAAATGCTCCACGAGCTCGACTACTTCCAGTCGCTCTTGGCCAAGAAAGACCTGCCGCGCGCGTTTCACACCATGAAGCGCGTGCTGACGGTTTTGAAGATGCTGGTCGCCAAGATCGACATCCTGGAGACGATGACGCCGCTCGAGTTTCTCGCGTTTCGCGAGCGCCTGGAGTCGGGGAGCGGATTTCAGTCGGCGCAGTTTCGCGAGCTGGAGTTCGTACTGGGCAACAAGCGGCGGTCGGCCATCGAGCGCTATCCGGAGGGCTACCGTGCGCGCCAACACCTCGAACGACGTTGGAGCGAGCCGACGGTGTGGGACGCGTTCGCGCGCTTCTTGAAGGCGAGCGGGTTCAATGTGCCGAAAGCCGTGCTCGAGCGCGACGTCACCGCGCCGGTCGAGCCCAACACAGATATGCAGCGCGTGTTGGTCGAGGTCTATCGGAAGGATCCCACGCTCGCGAATCTGTGCGAGCGCATGGTCGATCTCGATGAAGGAATTCAGGAGTGGCGCTACCGCCACGTGAAGATGGTGCAGCGCACCATCGGCACCAAGATGGGGACGGGCGGGTCGGCGGGCGCCGAGTATCTGATGACGACACTCATGCGCCCGCTTTTCCCGGACCTGTGGGAGATCAGAACTTCACTTTGACGCGAACGCGCGCAGCGGTGCCGGCGGCGCGCCGCGCGTGAACTCGACCGCATATCCGACGGGATCACTTCCGCTGAGATCCGCCCAGGCGTGCGAGATGGTGTTCTCGTCGTCGAGAGCCCACCCATCCTCCTCGAGAGCGGCGAACCATGCGAGGAAATAGAGATTTTCCTGGCAATCGGGTTCGTCCCAACCCTCGCACGTGTAGCATGACGTGGCGAGCAGCGCCGAACTTCCGCTGCCGTAGAACTTGCCCGGACTAGTGGTGTGGTCGATGAATAGCTGCCCGTCGTCCGGCAGGACATCCGCGGTGTTGGGCCCGAAACTGACGAACGAGCACGGCGGATCGTAATGAGTGTTGGGCGTGTAGGTCATCGTACCGCTTTCCGGCGCGAATAGTTCCAGATGCTCATAGGTGTACGATGACTTCCACACGACGTAGGCAGTGATCTTCTCGCCCTCACCGAAATCGACGGTAGCCGTTCCATACCACGTGCTGCCGATGTTGACATTGCAGACCAGCGTTTGGGTCCCACGGCGTCCGCGTGCGTCAACACTGACGGCGACTGGATTGTTCTGCGGCACGCTGGCCGGAGCGGTGTAGCGGGCAGTACCGGTCCCGGTTTCGACGACGCGACCCACCGCGTTGTCGCCGCCCGCGATGCCGTTCACCGACCAATTCGAGAACGTCCCGAGTGGCGCCAAATCCTCGTCGCAGCTGTAGACGAGTGAAGCGAGTTCGTCCTCGACCACCTGGTGGCAGAATCTCACTTGCAAATTGACGGTACCCTGGGTTGCCAGGGAAGCGGAGCCGGGGCGGAGTTGCAACCCTTGGATATTCGAATAGTCAGAGAAGTGCGTGGTGGTTGCCGTCACTGTGCCCGCGCCTTCGTCGTAGACGCGGTCATTGATAACGTGCCAGAAGCCTTCGTCGTCTTGCACCGCGACGTCGAGAAAGTCGGGATGACTTCCCTCCAAAGTTTCGGGGGCGACGTCGAACGCGAGCTCGACCGGAATGGCAAATGTCAATCCGTCGGGCTCGAGTCGATAGCCGTTGCCGACGCCGCCCCACGCCGTGTTGGTGATGGGCTGAATGATGATGGTCTCGTCCTGCGACAAGGCGCCCGCCGGAATATCGATGGAGAAGCTGCCGTCGTCGCTCGCGAGCGTTCCGCCGGCAGCACCGATCACCGCTTGGGTGGCCTGGCCGTTGGGCGTGCCGGGCGCGGTGGCCTGCGGCTCGGGATTATTATTGTTGCCGCCGTCGTCGGGTGGACCGGCGGGGTCGTCATCGCCGCAGCTCAACAAGAGAACCAATGCAACTAGAGCGAGGGGGCTCGTGCGTTTCATGCTTAGACTCCTACAGTTTGGTGAACTCGACGCGGCGGTTCATGGCGCGTCCTTCGGCTTTGTCGTTGCCCGCGACCGGCTTGGTGTCGCCGAGCCCGTCGGTCTTGAAGCGGTCGGCGGCGATCTTGAATTCGGTGGCAAGCACGGTTGCGACCGAGGCCGCGCGGCGCTTGGACAGATCGAGGTTGCCGGCGGACGTGCCTTCGTTGTCGGTGTGGCCATCGATGGCGACCTTGACGGCGGCGTTTCTCTCCATGAAAGCGGCGATCTGCCGCAGCACCGGCGCGGACTCCGCCTTGACGACGTCGCTGCCGCTGTCGAAGTAGATCCCGTATGTCACCAGCTTGCCGTTCGCGAAGGGATCGGCGACGGGTTTGTTGCCTTCGGCGAAACGCACGTTGGTGATCATCGGCTCCTTGTCCGACCACAGCGACACCACGAGATGATCGGGTGCTCCGTTGGTGAGATCGATCTCCGGGATATTCGCCACACGCTGCTGGTCGATGTACACCTTCAGGGCGTTGCCGCGCGCCATGAACATGACGTGGTGCACCGCACCCCACACCTTCGTGTTTTCGAGCGGAGTGTCGGACGTCGTCTTACCCGTCAGGAAATAGGCGTTAACACCGGAGTAGGGAAACGTCAGGTCCCATACCTTCTGGGTGCCTTTCATCCCCATCACGTCGAGCACGTTGCCGGACGGTTCGCCGCAGTAGAAGTCGAGCTCGAACGTCCAGTACTCGGGGAGAGTGGGCGTTGCCGGCAGCTTCATCGCGAAGCGGCTGGTGACGCTGGTGCTGCGCAGCCAGCGCTGGCCCTCGAATTCTGCTACCTCGAGCGTGCCCTCTTCGAGCTTCCAGTTGGCGGGGAACTCGCCGAGCTCGTCCTGGGCGAAGTCGTCGAAGAAAAGGACTTTGTCGCCGGGGACGTAGTCGAACTTGGTGGAGACGGCGGAGACTTTGGTTGCGTCGCCGGCGGCTTCTCCCGAGGCGGGAGTCTCCGCAGCGGCACCGTCTTCACCGGGCGTTTTTGGCGCTTCCGGGGTGGCCGGCTTTTTGTTGAGTGCGTCGTCGGCGGTTTTATCGGCCTTGTCTCCGATTTTCTTTTTCAGCTTGTCACCCAGGCCCGGGTCGGCCTGGGAAGATGCGGTGACGAGAGCGAGAATAATGGTGGCAGTCAGGATGCCATGCCGGGGATACGGGCTCATGTGCAAACTCCTGTCAAAGGTTCGGGCACACCGGGTGTGCTGTGACGGCTATGGAAGGTGAGACGAGAGGCCACCGCCCGCGTCACAGGAAAAGTCGAATCGGGGCAGTGAAATCCCGCGGGCAGTAGTCTATAGTCGTGTCAGCGCCCAATCCGGCGCTGTGCACCCATGCTCACTCCTAACGACCTGTATCGTTCACCAAACGCTCTCGCGCCCGACTATTCCCACTTCCGTGTTGGGGAACGCCTCCTTCTCACCGGCCACTCCCACCAGGCCTGGCCCGACGTCGCCTTCGAAGGTCAGAAGCGTGCGTTTCTCGAGGCTGCGGAATACGTCGACGACAAGTGGCCGCGCGCCTTCGCGGTCGCCGATCGAGTGCGACGAGGTTGGGCGCGCTTGCTCGACGACGCCCCCGAACGCGTCGCCCTCGGCCAAAGCGTGCACGAGCTGTTCGTGCGTTGGTTGTCGGCGCTGCCACTGCGCGAGCGTCCGCGTCTGGTGACGACGGACGGCGAGTACCATTCGACGCGCCGCGTGGTGGACCGCATTGCGGAAGAGGGAATCGAAGTGGTGAAGGTGTCGGCTGCGCCGGCGTCGACGTTGGCGGAGCGGCTGGCCGCCACCGTCGACGATCGCACCGCGGCCGCCATGGTGTCGTCGGTGTTGTATCGGACCGCGGAGATCGTGCCCAACTTGAGCGCGGTGGCACGCGCGTGCGCACAGCACGGAGCGGAGTTACTGGTCGACGCCTATCATCATCTGAACATCGTGCCGTTTTCGATTGGTGCGCTGGGGCTCGAGCGTGCCTACGTGACGGGTGGCGGCTACAAATACTGCCAGCTCGGCGAAGGCAATGCGTTCTTGCGCTTCCCCGCCGACTGCGCGCTGCGCCCGGTGGTGACGGGATGGTTCAGCGAGTTTGCGTTGAAGGAAAAGATGCCGGCGCGCGGCGTGGTGTACGGCGAAGGCCCGGCGCGCTTCGCGGGTGCCACCTACGACCCCACCAGCCACTATCGCGCCGCCGAGGTGTTCGACTTCTTTGCCGCGCGTGAGCTGACACCGGCGCTTCTGCGCGACGTGAGCCAGCACCAGGTCGGGATGATCATCGAACGCTTCGACGCGCTCGACGCTGATCCCGCGCTCATCACGCGAGATCGCACCGTCGCGCTGGGCGACATCGCCGG
>JAICFA010000032.1 GCA_025923935.1 Candidatus Krumholzibacteriia bacterium | reverse complement strand
TCGAGCGCGGCATGAATGTCGAAGTGCTCGACGGCGATGAAGTGCGCGAGAACCTGAGCAAGGGGCTCGGGTTTTCCAAAGAAGACCGCGATACCAACATCCGGCGCATCGGATTCGTGGCGAAGCTCCTGTCGCGCAACGGAGTGGTGGCCATCACCGCCGCCATTTCGCCCTACAAGGACGTGCGCGACGAGATGCGCCGGGCCATCGGTCGTTTCGTCGAAGTGTACGTGCAGTGCCCCATCGACGTGCTGAAGGAGCGCGACGTGAAGGGGCTGTACAAGAAAGCGTTGGCCGGCGAGATCAAGCATTTTACCGGTGTCGACGACCCGTACGAGGCACCCGTCAAACCGGAGATACTGATCGAGAGCGAAAAGGAAACGGTCGAGGAGAGCGCGGCCAAGATCATTCGTACCCTCGAAGTGATGGGCCTCATTCCCCGCGTGGCCGGCGAGGATTACTCCGCGGGCGACGAGGAAGTGATCAAGCAGCGGCTGAAGGACCTCGGGTACATTTAGCATGGCGCTCAAGTGGCATCAACAACCGGAACAACGCGTGTGCGTCGTCGGGCTCGACGGCGTACCGTGCTCGATGGTGCGCCGCTTCATCGACGGCGGTGTGATGCCGCGCTTGGGCGAGATTGCGGGCAGCGGTGCCCTGGGCGACATGACGGTCTCGCTTCCAGAAATCTCTTCGGTGAGCTGGTCGTCGTTCATGACCGGCAAGAATCCGGGTGAGCACGGCATCTTCGGATTTACCGACCTCCACCCCGGCACGTACACCGCGAGCTTTCCCAGCTTTCGCGACCTCAAGACCGAGACCATTTGGGATCTCATCGGGCGGCACAAGATGCGCAGTGTCGTCATCAACCAACCCGCCACCTACCCGGCGCGTCCCATCCACGGGACACTGGTATCCGGCTTCGTCGCCGTCCATCTGGAGAAGGCGGTCTTCCCTGCCCGCCACTTGCGAACCCTGCGCGACATCGGCTCCGAGATCGACCTCGACTTGGACGAGGTGCGCACCCGCCCCGACCTTTTGTTTCCCAAGCTGCACGAGCTCTTGAAGGTCCGCGAGCGCTTTCTCGACATCATCTGGAACGAGGAACAATGGAATCTCATGCAGGTCGTCGTCACCGGAACCGACCGCCTGCACCACTTTCTCTTCGATGCCTACGAAGACGACGCGCACCCGCAGCACGGTGAGTTTCTCGATTATTATCGCGCGGTGGATGCATTCGTGGGACGGGTGTACGACCGCTTCCGAGCCGACAACCAGGCCAAGGCGTTCTTCGTGTTGTCCGACCACGGATTTTGTCGCACGCGCGCCGAGGTGAACGTCAACACCGTCCTCGCGCAGCGCGGGTTCTTGGCGTTTACCCATCCCGAGGGACGCGCGTTGGACGCGATATCGGAGCGCGCCACCGCCTTCGCGCTGGATCCCGCGCGCATCTACCTGCACAAGCGCGGCAAATATCCGCGCGGCGGCGTCTCGCCCGAGCGCGAGGACGCGTTGCGCGACGAGATCGCCAACGTCTTTACCGAGCTCACGCACGAGGGCGAGCGCGTGGTGCGCCACGTGTTCCACGGCCGCGACGTGTACTCGGGACCGGAAGCCCACCACGGCCCCGACCTTCTTCTGGTACCCGAGCCGGGGTTCGACCTCAAGGGGCGCGTGGGCGCGACCGAAGCCGTGGCGGCGCGGCGCCTACAGGGCATGCACACGTGGGAAGATGCGTTTTATGCCACCACTCGCGCCGACCTCGTTCCCCACGACCGTGCCGTCACCCTCATCGATGTGCCCCGCATGATTCTCGAAGCGCTCGACGTCCATGCGCTGGCATCGTAGCCATACCGCTCTCATCATCGCCGTGGTGGCATTTCCCGGCGTGGCACTGGCGTACATCGGACCGGGTGCGGGCTTCGCGCTCGTCTCCTCGTTTCTCACCATCGCCATCGCGTTCGTCGCGGCGTTCTTCGCGTTTGCGACGCTCCCGGTACGCGCCGCGCTACGCGCAAGGCGCCGCCGGCGCTCGCTCCGGCACGCGCGCGTCAAGAAGACGATTGTGCTGGGCTTGGACGGGCTCGAGCCGACCATCTGCGACGACCTCTTGCAGCGCGGTCTGCTTCCCAATCTCGCCAAGCTCCGCGACGCGGGAACGTATCGCCGCCTGGGAACGTCGATGCCGGCGCTCTCGCCGGTGGCGTGGTCGACCTTCGCCACCGGAACGGATCCGTCGCGCCACGGTATCTACGACTTCATTGCGCGCGACCCGCGTAACTACGCGCCCAAGCTTTCGTCGAGCGAAGTCTACGGCGAGCCTCGCTTCTTGCGCATGGGTCCGTTGCGCATTCCGCGCGGCGGCAGCGGGGTGCGCGGATTGCGCCGCAGCCGCACGTTCTGGAGTATTTTGACCGATCACGGCGTGTTCAGCTCGGTGCTGCGCGTTCCCATCACGTTTCCCGTGGAGAAGATCGACGGCGTCATGGTGGCCGGCATGTGTGTCCCCGACCTGCGCGGGAGCCAGGGATCGTTCACGTTCATCACCAGCGACCCGGCCAACGCTCCGCACGGCGGCGTTACCGTCGCCATTCCGCGAGCAGGCGGCGACGTCGATATTCCCGGCCCGCCCAGCCCGCTCGCGCCTACCACGCTGTCCGCGCGCGTTTCCATACGGCGGTTGCCGGGCCAGGGTGCCGAGCGCTTCGAGCTGGTCGCGGGCAAGGAACGCGTCGCACTCGCGGAAGGGTCGTATTCGCCGTGGGTGCGGTTGGCGTTTCGCGCCGCACGTGGGATCACGCTGCGCGGCATTGCCCGCTTTCTGCCGGTGTCGTTGAACGGCAGCATCGCCGTCTACATGACGCCGATTCAAATCGACCCCGAGCGTCCCGCCATGCCGGTGTCGTACCCCAACGTCTTCTCCATCCATCTCGCCAAGCTCTTGGGACCGTTTGGAACGCTGGGCCTGCTGGAGGACACGAGCGCGCTCAACGACGGCGCCATCGACGAGCAGGGTTTTCTCGACCAGGCGTACCTGTATCACGCCGAGCGCTGTGCCATGTGGTCGCACTCGCTCGAGCGCTTGCGCTCGGGATTGGCGGTGTGCGTGTTCGACATTTCCGACCGCTTGCAGCACATGTTCTTTCGTTATCTGGAGACGGATCATCCCGCCAATCGCGGGCGCGATGTCACGCACCATGCGGATGCGGTCGAGGAGATGTACCGGCGCATGGACACCTTGGTCGGCGACACCATGCGCCACGCCGATGGCAACACCGCGCTCTTCGTCATCTCGGACCACGGCTTCAAAAGTTTTCGCCGCGGCGTCAACTTGAACGCGTGGCTGGAGCGCGAAGGGTTGCTCGCGACGCGCGACGGCGCCGGACCCGGCGAGTACTTGAGCACCATTGACTGGTCGCGCACGCGCGCCTACGCACTCGGGCTCGGCGGCATCTTTCTCAATCTGAAAGGACGCGAGCACGACGGCATCGTCGAAGCGTCGGAGGTAGAGGCGCTGAAGCAGCACATCGTGGCCGGCCTGCTGGCGCTGGAGGACCACGGCGTGCGCTGCATTCGCCGGGTGGTCAACGTGGCCAAGGAGTGGGACGGACCGTACCGCAACACCGGACCGGATCTCTTGCCGGGGTACGAGGCGGGCTACCGCGTGTCGTGGGATTGTGCCAAGGGATCGGTTCGGCCGGAGCTCTTCGAGGACAACACCAAACGCTGGAGCGGCGATCATTGTGTCGACTCGGAGATCGTTCCGGGCGTGTTGTTCAGTAATCTCAAGCTCGACGACCGCGAGGCGCGTCTCATCGATATGGGGCCGACGGTGTTGGAGCTCTTTGGCGTAGAAACGCCGGCGTACATGACGGGCAGAAGCTTGGTTGCAAGATGAGACGTATGTTGCGCGCGCTCGTCGTGATCGCTGTGGCTTGCTTCTGGAGTGCGCGCGCATGTCCCGCGGATCTCGTCGTGATCGGGATCGACGGCATGGATCCAGGCCTGCTCACGAAGTTCATCAACGATGGGCGCATGCCGAACTTTGCTCGCCTCATACAGGAAGGTTCGTTCGATAGTCTCGAGACGTCCATCCCGCCGCAAAGCCCGGTAGCGTGGTCGAACTTCATCACCGGCATGGACCCGGGCGGCCACGGTATTTTCGACTTCATTCATCGCGACCCGGCCACGTACACGCCGGTATTTTCCGCGGCGGACGTGAAGGAGCCGGAGCGAACGCTTTCGCTGGGCGACTGGGTCCTGCCCTTGTCGAAGGGCGGCACGGTGCTGCTGCGCAAGGGTGAAGCCTTTTGGGAGTTGCTCGAGCAGCGCGGCATTCCCTGCACCGTGGTGCGCATGCCTGCGAACTATCCGCCGGTCGATACCGAGGCGCGCACGCTGGCGGGGATGGGTACACCCGATCTGCTGGGATCGTACGGAACGTTTTCCTTCTACACCAACGACGACACCTGGCGCGGTGCGACCGTGAGCGGTGGCAAGGTGCACACCGTCGAGGTGGTCGACGGCCACGCGCGCGCCCAACTGGAGGGACCGCGCAATTCGCTGCGCAAGAGCCGGCCGGTGCTCGCGCGTGCGTTTTCGATCGACGTCGACCCCCAGCACAACGCGGCCCGCGTGTCGGTCGGCGACGAAGAGACGTTCTTGCTGGCCGGCGAATGGAGCGATTGGGTGACCGTCGATTTCCCGCTGGCACCGTTGAAATCGCTGCGCGGAATGGTGCGCTTCTTCCTGCGTTCCGCGTCGCCCTTGCAGCTGTACGCATCGCCCATCAACATCGATCCGTCGTCGCCGGCCCTCCCCATCTCCACGCCCGATGATTACGCGCGACAGTTAGCGGCGCGCGTGGGCCGTTTCTACACGCAAGGCATCGCGGAAGACACCAAGGCGCTGGAAGCTGGTGCCTTCAACGACGCCGAGTTCGTGGAGCAATCCGACACGCTGATGGCGGAGCGGTCGCGCATGCTCGACGCCGTGCTCGACGACTACCGCGGCGGCTTCTTGTTCTTCTACGTCTCCTCGATCGACCAGAATTGCCATGCCTTGTGGCGCAACACCGATGCCCAGCACCCCGCGCACCCCGCGAGTGGTGCCTTCGCGGATCGCTTCGGCGAGCTGTACGAAGCCATGGACAAGATGCTGGGCCACGTGCGCGAGCGCATACCGCCCGATGCCACGCTCATTGTCATGTCGGACCACGGCTTTGCACCGTATTACAAGAAGGTCAATCTGAACGCGTGGCTCCACCAAAACGGATACCTGGCCTTGATTCGCGCCGACGAAGTGGGACACCACCCGCTGTTCAACAATGTGTTCTGGCGGCGCACGCGTGCTTATGCCGCGGGTATCAACGGGCTCTATGTAAACCTCGCGGGGCGCGAGTCCAAGGGCATCGTGACACAAGCCGACTATGACGCGCTGCTGGACGAGATCGCGAAGGGATTGTTAGCGCTGCGCGATCCCGAGAGCGGCGCGCCCGTCGTCACCCGCGTCGACCGTGCCCGCGACATTTACCACGGCCCGGAAACATCCCGGGCGCCCGACCTCATCGTGGGCTACAATCGCGGCTATCGCGGCAGCGACGACTCCGCGCTGGGCACGGTGACGAGCGATGTCATCGTTCCCAACCTCGGGACCTGGAGCGGCGATCACTGCATCGATTATCGTTGGGTCCCGGGCGTCATCGTGAGCAACCGCCGGTTGGTCGCGCACGATCCGACGCTGCTCGATATGCCGGTCTCGATTCTCGCCGCCTTCGGTATCGACAAACCGAGGGCGATGACGGGCCGGAACGTTTTGGAGCCCTACACGGCGACGTCGAGTCGCTAGCCACTGCGAGGAAGAACATGTTCGGTAAGAAAGGTATCGTGCTCGACCCGGCGCTTTTGGAGCGCGCCAAACAGGCCGCCGCCAAGGCGGGCTACGCCTCGGTGGACGAGTTCGTCGGCCACCTGGTGGAACGCGCGCTCAGCGAGAGCGACGAATCAAACCGCGACGACGCGGAGATCAAGAAGAAGCTCGAGGGGCTCGGATACATTTCCTGACGTGGATTCGATCGCGCGCGTGATCACGGTGCTGTTCGACGCGGTGTCGCTTCCCTTCGGGAGCCACCGTGCGTTGGCACTGGTGATCCTCTCCGTGCTGAGCGGCGCGCTCTTTGCACTCCTCTTTCGCGCGACCTCCAAGCCCGCCGCCATCAAGCGCGCGCGCGACCGCTTTCAGGCGCGCGTGCTCGAGATGCGCCTCTACCCCGACGATCCCGTTTTGCTCACACGCGCCTTTTTCGGCGCACTGGCCACGCAAGGGTCGTATTTTCGCGCCACCGCCAAGCCGATTCTGATTCTGTTGGTGGTGGCATTACCGGTGTACTTCCAACTCGAGTCCCGTTTCGCGCACCGCCCGTTGCTCGCCAACGAGCGCGCCGTCGTTACCATGACCCTCAAGCCGGGTCTTGACGTGCACGCGGTTCCGGTCTCGCTTCAGGGCTCGGACGAAATCGCCGTGGAACCGCGCTCCGTGCGCGCCCCCGCCGCGCGCGAGATCGTGTGGCGCGTGGAGCCCAAGGCCCGCGGCCGCCACGAGCTGGTGGCACACGCCTACGACCTCGCCTATACGTTTCCCATCAATGCCGAAGAAAGTGCACGCGCGGTAGGATGCAAGCGGAGTGCAGCGAGGTGGGATGCGTTCCAGCACGCGGGACTGCCCTCGATTCCTCCCCCGTCGGCAATCCAGTCGGTGCGCGTGTCCTACCCCGAGGCCAGCTATCGCTTACTGGGCGCGCGCATGGGCTGGCTGTCGCTCTTCCTTTTGGGAACGCTGGTGGGCGGGTTGATTCCGGTGGTGGTACTTCGAATCCAGATGTAGTGGTGCCGGAGGCCGGAATCGAACCGGCACGGGGGTATAGCCCCCAGCGGATTTTAAGTCCGCTGCGTCTACCAATTACGCCACTCCGGCCGTCGCGAATTGTAGGGTCGACGGTGAGCGAGGGCAACAGCGGAGACGCTAGTTGGTCGGAACCGGCTTGCCTCTCGGTGTGTCTGTCTTCGGAATCGCGGTAGCCTCCGTGGACTCGCGCGTCTTCAACCCGATGCCGGGTCGCTGCACGTCCCACGTCTTGAGCATGCCCTTCTCGAATACCAGTGCGTACCCCACCGACTCGTCCACCACATCGTCGACATCGACGTAGAGCCAACGCTCAAAATCGATCCCGTCGTTAACGCGCCGTGCGGGCAGGCCCCACGACGCGGTTACCGCAAACGTGTCCATGCCGCGCACGATTTCCCCGCGCGCAACTTGTTCGCTGAATGGGCTATCGGGATGTCGGGCAAGGTACTCGGAGCGTACTTCGGCGAGATTGGAGAAGTCGGAGGAGCGCCGCAAGGTGGACGCACCGCACGCAACGATCAGAAGCAGAAAGCCACCCGAAACCGACAAGAGCCAAATAGGGGCTCGGCGCATGACGGCCTCCTTCCTGCGAAAGAAGCCGGCGGCCGGAGGTTGAAGCCCGCCGCCGGCGGACTTCGCATTTCCAGGGAAGTCTGGACCCGCGGCGGCGGCGTGTCAAGATGGAAGCGGGTGCCACGACGTCCATCTCACGAAACTTCAAGTCAGCGGTATAGTGATTTGATACCGCCCAACGTACGTGAGTGGACCGGCGTCGAAGGGCACGCGCCGAAGGCACCGATCTGCCCGCACGGCGTGCCGTCGGGATGGTTGCCGGGCAAGCATGGCGAGGTGGTAGCCAAGCGGTAATCCATCGAATCGACCGAGCCGCAGTAGAGCGGGTTCGCCGTGAAGTTCCCGCCGCCGTCGATGGCATTGGCCGGCAGGTCGTTGCTGACCGGGTTGAAGAAGGTGTTGGTGCACGCCACCGTCACCGCGCTGTTCGCGGAAAAGAAGTACGGAGTGCCCTCCCCCGCATAGCTCACGATCGAGTTCTCGATGCGAATTCCCGGGCTCTTGAGCACGTGGAATCCGCTGGTCTCCGTTCCCTCGTTGCGCACGAAGGTGCAGCGCGACACCGTCGCCTCCCACATGTCGGTCATGTAGATGGCACCACCTTGGGGCGCGCGATTGAATGCGAACACACAATCCTCGACGACGGCGCGCACGTGCACCATGTAAATGGCCCCACCGCCGCCGTCGCACACGTTGTGGTGGAAGCTGCAATTGCGAATGGTAATGGGGGTCGACGTGTTGACCAGGAAGAGTGTCCCGTTGTAGCCGTAGTTCTCGTAGAACTCGCAGTTCTCGAAGGTGGGCTGCGCCAGACCTCCCACCCATGCCACCGCTCCCGACGACGAAAAGTTCTGCGTGAAGATGCAGTTGCGAAAGGTATCGTGCGAGATGTGCAGCGTCATGCAACCTCCAATGGGCAGATCGAGCGGGTGTGACCGGCCGCCGGTCAGCGTGAAGCCGTCGACGGTTACGTAATTGAGCCCTTTGGTCGCCATGACGCGTCCCTGCTGCTCGGCGTCGATGATGGTTTGGTACGGCCCGGCCTCGCTCAAGAGTGCGATGCGCTCGCGGCCTTGGTCGAACTGAATCATGGCGTACACGTCGGTGGGCTCGGTGTTCTGATTGCTCCAGGTGTAATGACCCGGGGCGACCAGAATGGTGTCGCCATTGGACGACGCGAGCACGGCGGATTGAATGCTGGGCGCGTCGCCGGTGCCGTCGACGGTGATGTGCCACGTCTTCGCGAACGCAGGCGCGGCCAGCGCCAGCACGGATAGAATGATGAGGAACGGTCTCAGAGGATGCATCGCAACGGTGAACGCTGTCGTGGGGTACCGCAACATTAACGCGCTCACCGCGCGGGCGCAACGGAAGAATTGCGCGCCGCCGGTAGCACCGGTATACTCGCGCCTCATGGTCGCCCTGGTTTGCTTACTGCTCATCGCCACGGGTGTGGGAGCCGGCACGAACGACTGGACCACCGAGTTCGAGCGCAGCCACGGCCGTCGCACCTTCACCTACGACGAAACCATCGAGTACTGCCGCCGCTTGGACCGCGCCTCCAAGTGGATCCGCTACCAGTCGTTCGGAAAGAGCGGCGAAGGCCGCGACCTTCCCCTCTTGATCGTCGACAAGAACGGCGACGCCAGCGCCGAGCGCGCGCACAAGCGCGGTAAGGCCATTGTACTCGTACAAGCCGGTATCCACTCGGGCGAGATCGATGGCAAGGACGCGGGTCTCATTCTGATCCGCGAGATGGCCATCACCCGCGAGCGCGCGCACCTTCTCGACCACGCGACCTTCCTCTTCATTCCCATCTATAACGTCGACGGCCACGAGCACGTGCGCGCCTACAATCGCGTCAACCAGAACGGCCCCGAGAACGCGGGCTTTCGCGCCAACGCAACCTTCCTCAATCTCAACCGCGATTACATGAAGGCCGACGCGCCCGAGACGCGAGCGTGGCTGGCACTATGGAACGAATGGGATCCGGATTTCTTCGCCGATTGTCACGTCACCGACGGCGCCGACTATCCCTACATCGTCACCTACTTCGCGGAAGGCTTCGAGAACGCGGACCCCGAGGTGGCGCGGTGGACGCGCGAGCGGTACCTGCCGGACATCACCGCTGGCATGCGCCAAGACGGCTTCGACCTCACGCTATACGGCGATTTTCGCTCGTCGCACGACCCGCGCTCGGGAATCAAGTCGGGCCCGTCGACGCCGCGCTTTTCCACCGGCTACGTGACCCTGGCGAACCGCCCCGCGCTGTTGATCGAGACGCACATGTTCAAGGATTACGCGTCGCGCGTACGCGGCACGCATTCCATTCTTTCGCGCACGCTGGAGACCCTGAACGCCGACAGCGGCACGCTGCGCCGCATCAACCTCGCGGCCGATGCGCGTGCCGCCCGTGCGGCCGCGGGCGCGGACGTGATCCCATTGCGCTTCGAGCTGTCCTATGCCGACAGCGTGATGATGGACTTCAACGGCTACCAGGTGGATGCCACCAAGAGCGACCTGAGCGGAGGGACGTGGTATCGCTACGGCAAGTCACCCGTTCCGCTGCGCATTCCACTCTTTAGCACGCAAACCGTCACCGCCGCGGTCAAGCTCCCCGCGCAGTATTGGATTCCGCCGCAGTGGAGCGATGTCATTGCGCGCCTCGAGCTGCACGGCGTCGAGTTCACGCGTCTCGAAGAGCCGGTGACGCGTGCGGTTTCGTCGTACCGGCTCACCAAGCCGTCGTGGGTGCACGATCCATTCGAGGGCCATCACACCGTGACGTTCACCACCGAGTCTCTCGCAGAGACACGCACCTTTCCGGCGGGAACGGTGGTGGTCGATACCGCGCAGCGCCGCGCGAAGATCGTCGCGGGATTGCTGGAGCCGTCGGCCCCCGACGCGCTGGTGACGTGGGGATTCCTGGACTCCATGTTCGAAGCCAAGGAGTACGTCGAATCGTACGTCATCGAAGGGATAGCGCGCGACATGCTGCGCGACGACCCCGCGCTGCGACGCGAATTCGAAGCCGCCAAGCGCGACAGCGCCTTCGCGAAAGATCCCGAGAAAATCCGGCAGTGGTTCTACGACCGCTCCCGCTTCGCCGAAGGGCGCGTGGGGGTGTATCCCATCGCGCGTATCGAAAGCGCGCCCCAATCCGCCCGCTGAGCGCCCACTTGTTGGCTTGACACCCCCTTCGGCCAGGAATAGCGTTCGGGGCAGCTTCGAAGAGTCGAAGCTTCTGGTCGAAATCAAAGGAGGTTCACAATGACGAAACGTATCTGGATCGCCCTAGCAGCGCTGGCGGTGTGCGTGACGCCGATCCATAACGCCTACGCCCTCAGTGTGGGCGGAGGCGTCCATTATCTTCGCAACCTGGGCGAAATCGAGGACAACGGCTACGAAGCCAATAGTTTTTCGATTATCGGCTCGGTGCAGTTCCCGCTCGCCATGCTGAAACTCGAGGCGGACGTGGAGTACATGTTCGACCTGATGGGAACCGACGAAGCGGCGTGGCTGCCCCAGGCGTATGCGCTCGTCGGCGGGATGATCTACGGCGGTGTGGGGATCGGAATCGTCAACTTCGACGGCGAATGGGCGGACGACCCGTTCTACAATCTGCGCGCGGGCGTCAATCTTCCCCTGTCGTCGATGTCGCTCGACCTGTATGCCACCTATCAATTCTGGAACGACGAGCAGTTGGAAGACCTGACGGGTGACGACCTCGACAGCATCACCTTTGCCGGCGTGCTGCGCTTCAATCTCGGCCGCTAGCGTTCGCAACGGGTCCGCGGCCAGCAACACCGCGGGCCCGTTCGTTTATTTTTCCCCTTCGAACACCACCACACCACGCACGATCGTCATGGCACAGTGCGTGTCGAGGAGCTCGCGCGGTGCCACCGCGAAGACGTCGCGGTCGAACACGGTCAAGTCGGCGCGTTTTCCCACCGCGATGGTCCCCGCATCGGCGTCGTCGAAGCTCGCGTAGGCGGCACCGGCGGTAAACGCGCGCACCGCTTCCTCCGTGGTGAGGGATTCCGAAGCGCGCCATCCGCCGGCCGGCTGGCCGTCATGATCCATGCGCGTGACGGCGGAGTAAATCCCCCACAACGGATTCACCGACTCGACGGGAAAGTCCGAGCCGAACGCGAGGACTGCGCCGGAGTCGAGGAATGTACGCCATGCATACGCGCCCGCAAGCCGCGCCTCGCCCACCCGTTTGGCCGCCCATGGCATATCGGACGTCGCGTGCGTGGGCTGCATCGACGCGATCACCTTGAGCGATGCAAAGCGCGGCACGTCGGCCAGGTCGACGACTTGGCAATGCTCGATGCGCAAGCGCGCATCCGCGGAGGGCACTTCCTGCAGTGCTCGTTGGTACGCGTCCAGTGTCACGCGGTTGCCGCGGTCGCCGATGGCGTGCGTGGCCACTTGGAAACCGGCCTGTAGCGCCGCGCGCGTCCACGCGTACAGTGAGTCGGGATCGTCGACCAAGAGCCCGGTGTTGCCGGGGTCGTCGTCGTACGGTGCCAGCAGAGCAGCACCCCGCGAGCCGAGCGCACCGTCGGCGCGCACCTTGACGGAACGAATGACGAGACGGCCGTCGAATTCGGTGCTGGGACCGCTCGCGAAGAAACTGCGCACCAGCGCGGGCGCGTCGGAATCGAGCAGCGAATAGACGTTCAGCGTGAGCTGGCCGCGCTCGCCCAGCCGGCGCAGCGACGCGAGCACTTGGGCGTCGGTTCCGGCGTCGTGCACGCCCACCAGGCCGAGCCGGTTGCACTCGGCGATGGCGCGCGCCAACCGGCGGTCGTAGTCCGAATCGGTGGCGGACGGGATTTTCTCGAGGACGAGGGTTTCGGCGTTGTCGACCAAGACGCCGGTGGGCTCGCCGCTCGCGTCGCGTTCAATACGGCCGCCGGGCGGGTCGGGCGTGGCGCGCGTGATGCCGGCGGCATCCAGTGCGGTGCGATTGAGCAACACCGCATGGCCGTCGACGCGATCGAGATAGACGGGGTTGGCTTCGGTACCGGCGAGGTCGCGCCACGTGGGAAACTCGTTGGAGCCGCTCCAGTCGTTCTGATCCCAACCGCGGCCGTGTATCCAGGCACCCGCTTCCGCCTGCGCCTGATGACTGCGAACGCGCTGCAACACCTCGGCGCGCGAGGTGGTACCCACCAAATCGATGTCTTCGAGGAGGCGGCCCAGATTGTCGAGGTGGCCGTGCGCATCGACCAAGCCGGGCAGCACACACTTCCCGCCCAAATCGATCGCACGCGTTTCTTTGCCGCGAAACGCCCGCGTGCCGGTGTTGTCGCCGACGTAGACGATACGATCTCCCAAAATCGCCACGGCAGTCGCGGTGGAATTGTCCACCATGGTGTGCACGACACCGTTGAAGAGGATTAAATCGGCGGGATGGGAGGATTCGCGCGAACATGACGCGATCAAGGACGCAAGCGATGCAACGATGACGACGAGGCGCATGCGCACGCTACATGGAGCGGGATCCCGCCAAGCGGTCTAAGCGGATGCGGGCCTCGCGGCGGCAGTAGAGATCGTCGTCCCCGTCCTTCCACAGCGCGAGGACACGCTCGTAGGCGGCGATGGCGCGCGCGACGTCGCCCTTGCGCTCGTACGCTTCGCCCAGGTAGAACCAGGCGACCGGGATCATCGGCGCGGCATCGCCGAAATAGATTTCGCGCTCGACGATGGTGCGCAGGGCCGCGATCGCGGCGGTGTAATCGCCGGCTTGCATGCGGCAGCGCGCGAGCATGTACAGCATGGGATCTTCCGCGGACTTGGGGATGGACTGCGCCGTGCGCCCCTGTTCGAAGAGCACGTTGGCTCGGTCGCAATCCCCCAGCGCGGCCGCCTGCACCACGGCGAGCGTTGCCCGTCGCTCCGGCGCCATGTCTTTGCCGTGCTCACGCAGCAACGCGCCCGCCCGGGCGGTATCTCCGAGCAACAAGTTGAAGACAGCTACCGTGCGCCAATAATCGCTGCTCAGATACTTCTTGTTGACGGTGGACAGCCGATCCAAATCGGCTAGCGTTTGCCGCGGGTCTTGGTGCGCCCAATACGACAACGTCACGTCGGCCATGGTCAGATTGATGACCGCGGCGGAATCGCCGAAGGTCGCGTAGGACGCCTCGCGCCCTTTCGCGATCAACTGCGACGAATCGCGGAAGCGTCCCTGGTACGGATACAACACCATAGCGCGCGTCTGGCCGATCTCGAGAACCGCAAGCGGGTCTTTCTGCGCCGCCTTGTCGGCGTCTTGCAAGGTGGCGAGCGCGGCGGACGGGTGGTGCGTGGCGAACTGGATCATGGCCTTGCGCACCAAGAGCTTGGCGTTGTCGGGCTCGCGCGCGAGTGCCGCCGTCACTATGTCCATGGCCGCATCGGCACGCCCCAATCGCAGATTGGTGGTGGCCAAGGTCTCGAAGGCTTCGCCCGCCTGCGTGGCTTGCGCCCAACGCTGTGCGATTTGCAGCGCTTCGTCGTAGCGCTCCTGTCGCAAGAGCGTCCACGACAGGTGCTGCAGCGCGCGCTCCATGTCGGGGTCGATCTTGAGGGCGGCGCGGAAGTGCACCGCGGCCGAATCGAACTTGCCCGAGTGGAACTCGGCGTCGCCCAATCCGAACAACATCTCCTTGTCGTCGGGATAGAGCGTGCGCATCTCTTTCAGCACCGACAGCTGCGCTTCGAAGCCGTCGTCCAGCGCCACTTTCAACGCCCGCACCAGGTAGCGCTCCTTCACGGGAATGCGCTCGAGGTTGGCGATGGCATAGTCGATGTGCCGCTTCGCTTGCGTCGCGTTCTGGCGCGACCACCATTCCGTGTACGCCAGCCGGTAGTACGCCAGCGCGAAGGTGGAGTCGCGCGCGATGGCGCGCTCGAAGGCCTTCCCCGCCGGCGCAAACTGCAGGCGGTCGAGCAGTGCTTCGCCTTCGAAATAGGATTGGTACGCGCCGAGGTCGAGCGTGGTCACGTCGGCGACCGACGCGGTGCGCGCCACCGACTCGGTGGTTTCGCGCAGGTCGATGCGGATGTCGCGGGCGATGGCGTCGAGCATGTGCGGAATGCTCTCCAGGCCGCGTCCCTCTTCCTTGGTGGTGAAGATGTACTTGTGCCGCCGCGTGTCCATCACCTTGAGGTCGATGGAATACAAGTCGCCGAAACGGCGCACGGTGGGAATGACGAGCGCGTCCACCCCCGCCGCTTCGCAGATCCGCTGGCCAAGGGCTTCGTCGATGGTGTTAGCACTCCCGTGCCCGATGGTCTTTGCGATGTCGAACATGCGCGAGCGCGTCATCACCGACAGCCGCCGCGATTGCTCCAGCGCGGTGATGAGCATACCGGAGAGTCCATCCAGCGCCTCTTCGTCGGTCTCGTTGTTGAAGTCGATGACCGCGATGGGAACGCGCGACTCCCCGCCGGCGTAACGCCCGCGCAGAAAGTCGTACACGAAAAATCCCGCCGCCACCGTCAGCACCGCGGCCGCCGCCACCGCGGCGATGCGCGAACGACTCCAGCGCTCGCCGATTACGGAACGGCGCACGCCGGTCAAGTCGTCCAGTGCAGCGCGCACGGCGCGAATCAAATCGTCGAGCGTTTGGTAGCGCGTAGTGGGATTCTTGGCCAAACAGGTCTCCACGATCTTGACCACGTTGGCCGGGAGACCGGGTCGAAACTCGGCGAGGGGCCGGTGCGGCTCGTTGAGAATGGAGTAGACGACGGCTTGCTCGTAGTCGCCGCGGAACGGCAGCCGTCCCGCCAGCATCTCGTACAGCACCACCCCGAGCGACCAAATATCGGTGCGCTGGTCGACCGATTCGCCGCGCGCTTGCTCGGGTGACATGTACGCCGACGTTCCGCGCGACGAGAAGCGCTCGTCGACTCGCCCGGTTCCCGCGGGCCGTGCCAAGCCGAAGTCCATGATCACCGCGCGTCCCTCCGGCGTGATCATGATGTTCGAGCTCTTCATGTCGCGATGCACGATGCCGCGCTCGTGTGCTTGTTTCAACCCATCCGCGATCTGCATCAAGTAACGCAGCGCGTCGACGGTCTCGATACGCCCCGACAACACGCGGTCCCGCAGTGTGGTGCCTTCCACGAACTGCATCGCGATGAAGGTGCGCCCCTCGTGCTCGTTGATCTCGTAGACCGTGCAGATGTGGGGGTGGCTCAAGGACGCGGCCGCGCGCGCCTCGTGCACCAGGCGCTGCTGGTCCTCGGGACTCGCGACGATGGCCGGATGAAGAAATTTGAGTGCGACGGCGCGATGGAGGCGGGTGTCCTGGGCGCGATACACCACCCCCATGCCGCCCTCACCGAGCTTCTCGGTCACCTGGTAATGCTGTATGCGCTGTCCGATCATACGGATGGATGACGCCGGCCATGCCCCGCGGCGCCTGGCATAGATACGCCCGCCCGCGAGGTCGGTTGCAAGTCAAATCTCCCCAGGGTCTATCGGGTCCGTTTGATCACCAGCAAGGTGAGGTCGTCGATCCGGGGCGAGCCGCCTTCGTACTTCTTGACCGCATCGACCACGCGGTCCATGAGGGTGGCGGCACTCTCGCCGGCAAACTGGGTCACGCACTCCCGCAGCCGGTCTTCGCCGAAAGGTTGGTCGAACTCGTTCACCGCGTCGGGAATGCCGTCCGAATACACGATCAAGGTGTCCCCCGCTTCCATGCGCGCACCGGCTTCCTCGTAGGGAAACTCCGGGACCACGCCCAGCGCCATGCCACCCGTGATCAAGCGAGTCGGTGCCTCACCCGCGCGCGGGAACAGCATGGGGTATTCGTGGCCGGCGTTGCAGAACGAGATCGCTCCGGTCGTGACATCGATCACGGCGAAGAACAACGTGGCGAACTTCTCCGGATCGGTGCTTTCGAAGATGAGACGATTCGAGTTGGCGATGGTCTCCGCGACTGAACGGCCCACAACGGTTTGTCCCCGCAGGGTGGCCTGAAGATTGGCCATCAACAACGACGCCGGCAGTCCCTTGCCCGATACGTCACCCAGACAAACCGCCCAGCGTCCGTCGCCGAAGCGCATGAAGTCGTAGTAGTCGCC
>JAICFA010000031.1 GCA_025923935.1 Candidatus Krumholzibacteriia bacterium | reverse complement strand
TATCGTCTTCGCCGCCGAGGTCTACCTCTCGGTCATGAAATGGGCGAAAATCTCGAAGATTTTCGTGCCCGAAGTCGGCCTCTCCGTCGGTATCGTCCACCTCCTCTACGAAAAGCACAGCCGCCGCGCCGTTCGGGCCTAGCCGCATAGGCGGGCTCGCATCGAGCACTAGGCGAGCATCGAGCATCCCCCGAACGCGTTTTCGCAGCGCCATACAACACCATATTGCAGGGGGCGCGAGGACTTAGCGGTGGGGGATGGCTTGATGCGAGCCGAGCTCATGCTCGCCTTATCCAGGCACGAAGCTTGCGAGGCAGGGGCGGCAGGCTTGCCCGTAAGCCATGAACAAATCCGATCTTACCGTCGCCGAGCTGTCTTCGCTGCTGCGAATGATGCAAGTCATTCCGGACGCGGACAACGTCGGGCGTATCCACCAGATGCTGCTCGCGTTTTGTACCGCGTGGCGGACCATCGGCGTGCGCCGCGCCTTCTTGCTGCAGGTTGACGAGCGCGCGCGCATGTTGCGCGGTCACTTGGCCGCGGAGCAAGCGCCCGGCGACGACGAGTCGGCCGAGACGACCACCTTCGAATCGCTGGCGCGCCGCGTGGTCGAATGCACGCAGCGCATCGATACCAGTGACCTCACGCTGCGGGCGCGTACCTTCACCGTGTCGTTGGACTGGCCGTCGTCGGGCGCGGCCAAGGCCGCCAACAGCGGCGTGCCCGTGCTGGCGGAGCAACGCTTGTCCGAGTTCGCCAACGATCCTTTTTTCGAAACCTTCGGCACCGCGGCGTACGTCGCCATTCCGCTGCGTCTGCACGGCCGGGTCAATGCGGTCTTGCTTGCCGATAACGCCGACTCCGAGCGCCGCGTAGGTGTGGAGGACATCTCGCTCGTGTACAGCATGTCGCAGCAGGCGTCGACGGCCATGGAGCGTTTGCTCGAGTCGGCCGACAATGCGCGCAAGTTTCGCGTGCTGCGTAAGCTCCAGGACGCGCTGGCATCGGCCGAGGACACCAAGCGCTTCGGCGACTCGCTGTCGCTCTTGCTGTCGATGGCGGCGCGCGCGGTGGGGGGCACGGGCGCGTTGATCAAAGATCCGCTGCGCAAGAAGGTGACCCACGTCAAGACGGTGGAAGACGTCGACGCCACCGACAGTGCCACCGACATCGCCATCACCGAATGTTTCGACGACATCATGGATCGCGCCGCGGGCACCATGCAGCCGGTGCGCGGCGACTCGGGCCACGCGCTCTTGAACGATGCCGCGGCGGCGTCGGTACGCCATTTTGTCGCGCTGCCGTTGTTGGCGGGCGGCGAATGCCTGGGTGCTATGGCCGTCTACGTGGAAGAACACCCGGGCGTGCGCGAGTTCTCGGCGCGCGACCGCTTGTTCTTCGAGCTGTGCGCGGGCATGATCGCCGAGAGGCTCGATTCGTTGTACCAGGCGGAGCAAGTGCGGCGCACGCAGCGCATGTTCGACGAAGTGCAATCGAACTGGGTGCGCGAGCGGGCCGAGACGCGCCAGCGGCAGTCGGTGGAAGAGCACCACGACGCGGTGGTGTCGCAAGTGCGCGAGGTGTCGCGCACGCTGGCCGGAAGCGAATCGGTGGGAATGCGGCTCGCGTCGGCGCAGGAGCTGCTGGGACGCATCGAGGCGGACGCGCGCGCCTACGAGGACGAGCGCACCGCCGAGCGCCAGTCGCTGACGTTGGTGGACTTCTTTGCGCTGGTGCGCGCGGTCGCGGAGGAATGGGCGGAGCCGGTGCGCGCGATGGGAGTGGAGGTCAAGCTCCGCGTCCCGGAGCGCGGGCCGGTGTTGCTCATGCACCGCGAGGCCATCGCCGGTGCGCTCCAGAGCGTCCTCGACATTCTCGGGCGTCACGTCTCCAAGGGAGACAAGGCGCTGATCGAGTGCAGTGCCCCCGCGGAAAAGCCTGTGGTGCTCTCCCCCGACACGGCCGGACCGCCCGACGGGTCGCTGCTATCGCGCTTGTTCATGCCGCTCGCGGGCATGGGCGACGATGAAGCCAAACAATCCGCCTCACTCGCCGGTGACATCATTCAGCGCCACGGCGGCGAGATCACGGTGCGCTCGTCGTCGTCGTGGAAGACGATCCTGGCCATCTCCTTTCCCTCCGCCGCCAACAGCGAGCGCCGCGCCCGCCGCGACCGGCGGGGCCGGCCCGGCGACCGTCGCAGTTCGTAGCGACCGGGCAACTTCTGACCATCTGGGCGGATCCTGTTCGGACGCTGCGCGCCCCGATCCTTCACGTAAGCCGTCCAATTCAGCGCGTAAACAAATGCCAGTACGTCGAATACATCGTTGGGCCGGCGACCCCCGACGGTCTCGGCACGTGCCTTGCCGCTAGCGGGGCAGCGCGAGGTCCGCGCTGAACACTTATGCGCGAGCGAACTCTCTATACCGAAGTCTTCGACGCCGTGCGCGACCCCCTGATGGTGGTCGACAGCGACGGCGACGTGCACGCCGCCAATACGGCCGCCATTCAGTTTCTCGACGTTGCGCAGGAAGCCGGACTGTTCGGCCAGCGTGACGACGACGACGAGGTGAAATCCATCCTCGGCAATGGCGTGCTCGACATGGTGCGCCGCCGCTTGACGGTGCGCGGCCACGCGCTGTTTGCGCGCGACGGGCGCGACTTGGGCATCATGGTGGACGTCGAGCCCATGCCGGGTTCGGCGGCCCTGCTCCACTTCCACGCGCCCACGGAAAATCTGGCGCGCGAGCTGTGGTCCGACGACGCCATCGCCGCCGTCGCCCACGAAATCAAGAATCCGCTGGCGGCGATGCGCAGCGCTCTGGACGTGCTGCTGCAAGATCCGACCACGCCGCCCTCGGAGCCGCACCGGCGCATGCTGGGTGCCTTCGACCGCAGCACGCGGCGTTTGGGCCGTCTCGTCGACGGCGTGTTGAACGTGTCGCGTCTGAACTCGGGAGCGATGGCGGCACCGCGCCAAGCGCTTGCGGTCGGCGACGTCATCGACGCCGTCGCCGAAGAGTACCGTGCGATGCATCCGCGCAATTGTCCCGGCATCGACCGCGACATCGTCGACGTCGAGGCCGCCGCATACGCGGACCGTGACAGTTTGGAAATCGTGCTGCTCAATCTATTGGGGAACGCCGCGCGCTTCTCGCGCGAAGGCGACACGGTGACACTGCGTGCCGCGCGCGCCGGCGTGGAAGCGATGGACGAAAGCCTGCGGCTGGTGCCGTGGGACCTGGTGGGCAAGCCGCTATTGGTGCGCGTCGAGATCGAAGACCGCGGCATTGGCATGACGCCGGACGTCCTCGAGCATCTGTTCGACCGCTATCACACCGGCGCCGACCCCGAAGCGGTGACCGGCTTCGCAGCCGCACAAGGCACCGTGGGTACGCACCTCGGCCTGCACATTTCGCGTGCTATCGCTGAAGCGCACGACGGCTGGCTGCGCGTCGAAAGCCGCCTGGGCGAAGGAACGGTCGCGAGTGTGGTGCTGCCGGCCAACGAATGGACGGCGCGCTTGGTGTCGCGCCTGCGCCTGGCCGCGGAGACGGCGCGGCGCTGGAAGCTTTCGGGGCACGAGCTGGTCGTGGTCGCCATCGCCAAGGCGACCGGCGAGAGTTGGCAAGACTTCGCGGATCGTTGGGAGTCGGAGCCGCGCGTCGATCCCATTGCGTCGACGTGCGCCTCGCGCCGCTCGCTCCTGTGGGGCCTCGATGACAATCTGGGTATCGCCATCGTGCCCACCGCCACGCGCCACGACGACCCGTCGGACGTGCTCGGCTCGCCGCTCATCCGGATGGGCGATTGCGCGTGGGGAATGGACGGATTCGTGGCCGCTTGGAGTGCCGTCGAAGACGCGGACGATTTTGCCGCGGCGTTTCGGCGGTCGGCCGCACTCATGAGCCGCGCGTGCTCGCAAATCGCGCGCGGTGCCACGCCCGTAGCGGCGGAGCCGGTTGTGCTCGCCGCCGTCGAGGGCGAGGCCGACGCAGTGGCCGTGCTGCCGCAAATGGAGACCACGTTGCACGTGGAGAACGAGGAGTAGCTATGGATCGCTTGCGCATATTGCTCGTCGACGACGAGCAGGACATCGTCGACACGGTCAAGTACAGCCTGGAGATGCGCGGCTTCGCCGTCGACGTTGCCTACGACGGGGCCACCGCCTTGACCAAAGCGCGCACCGGCCGCTACGCCGTGATGATTCTCGACGTGATGCTTCCTGCCAAGAACGGCTACGAAGTGTCGCGCGTCCTGAAAGACGAGATGGCGCGTGGTGAAATTCCGGCGTTCAAGATTTTGCTCATCACCGCTCGCAAGCTGGACAATGCCATGCGCGAAGAATTCGTCTCCACCTGGTCGAAAGCGGACGCGTGCTTGTACAAGCCGTTCGACTTGGAAGGACTGATCGACAAGTTGACTGGACTGTTGGAGCCGGTTGCGCGCTAGCCACTCGCGGGGCCGCGGGCTCGCGTCCCGGTTTACCGGCCAGGCGAGGCCGCCGTCCCCGCCGCGAAATACGTCCGACGCGCCGGAGTTTCCACCCGACGGCGTCAAAAAAGCCGCGGAAGTGTCACGCTTCCGCGGCTTCGTTCTTGGTGCGCCTGCCTCGAGCCGGCGCTAGACCATGTCCTTGGTGCGCGCTTCTGCTACCACGGCGCGCAGCCACAGCAGAATGCCCAGCGCAATCAACGCGCCACCCAATGGGATCATTACGGTAAGCGCTACGGGATGACGGATCATTAAAGTTCCCAGCAGCACCGCATAGCCCCACACCAAACACCACGCCGCGACGCGCAGCGCGGTCGCCTTGTCATTCTTAGTCGCCGTCTTCATCGTTTACCTCGGTCGACTCCGCCGGCGCCGCGCTGCTATCCGACGGTGTTTCGTCCCACGACTCGTCATCGCTCGCGCCGCTGTCGTACTTGCCGTCCCAGTAATGGCCCTCGTCGTGGCACCCGGAGGAGAGGCACGACAGCTCACCCGATTCCACGCGCGCGAGGAAGTTGTCCTCCTCCATGTGGTCTTCGACTTCGCGGAAGCGCTGTGACGAGCCGTGGCAGTGCAGGCAGTTGTCGTTGCTGTACGGCTCGTACAGCTCGATCTTGGAGTGGTCTTTCTTCGTCACGTACGCCCACACATGGCGCATACCGTTCATCTTGGCCTTTACGGGGCCGAACATCGCATAGCTGACGTGACAGGAATAGCACGCGTGGTCCTGCTCGACGTAGTTATTGCGATAGTGGACGGAGGCCAGCGGCTCGTCGTCGTCGTAGGTGAGCGACGCGACGTGGTTCTCCATCACGTGGCAGCTCCCGCAGAACTGCACGCGCTTCATCTGGTTGAGATTGGCCTGAATGGTGGTAGCGGCGAAGACAACGGGCAGGGCGCAGAACGCAACAAAGGCTAGCGTGCGCCATCCGCGCGCCGCGCGCTGCGAGCCCATCACCGCGATCAGTAGAATCAGGCCGACGACGGCTAGAACGATGCTGATCCACATAGCGAGGCGTTAGTTGCCGCCGACCGAATCGCTGTGCGCCTCGCCTTCGCCCTTCTTTTCAGCCGGGGGCGCTTTCTTCACTTCGGTCTTGAGCGACGCGAGCCACATCGCGACCGTGCGGCGCTCCGCTTCGGTACCTTTGAAGCGCTTCTCGTGCTTCTCGCCGTCCTTATTGGTTTCTTCCTTGTTCAGGTAGGCGCTGATCCACTTGGCGTCGTGCTCGAGACCCACACCGGAAAGATCGGGGGGATCCTTCCTCTTTTTCTTGGTCTCCGCCGTGGCGGCGGCGTCATCCTTTTTCTTGGCGTCCTTCTCGACGCCGAGTGCCGAGATCACGTGGCACTCGTTGCACCCGTTCTTTTTGAACAGGGTCAGGCCGGCCGGTTCTTCGCTATGCGCCGGGCGCAGAGCGACGGCTGCCATCGCGACCACGAACACGAACGAGAGGAAAATGGCGACTGAACGTTTCATGCTGCACCTCCGGAAGAAATACGGCGAGCAATCGCCGTGAGCAACTCGATTGTAGGTCCACACTAGGTCAGCGTCAACGTGAGAGAAAACGGATAGAAGAAATCGATTCAACTACTTCCAGAAAATCTGCGTAGGTATTGACACCGTGAGGGCGCGCGGCGGTATGCTGTGTGCATGCGGAGTGGGTTTGCTCTTCTTGCTCCGTTTGCTCTCGTACTGGCGGTGGGGTTGGGCGTGGGAGTTACGTACCAAGCCGCGATCTCCACGGTCGACGATCAGCAAATCGATGATGCCGCGTGCATCGAGTGCCACGAGTCCGATGCCGATGCGTTGATCGGCACGGCTCACGACATCGGCGCGCACCGCGTCGTGTCGTGCATGAGCTGCCACGCAGGGACGCCCGCGGCACACCTCGAAGAACCGGAAGAGCACCCCGCCGTCAATCCCGCCGAGACGTCGCCCGATTCGCTCATCTCGCGGTGTACCGACTGCCACGGCGACGCGCACGCGCTCAACCTCTTCGAGCGCGATCCGCACCGCGACGCGGGGCTCGCGTGCGCGGCGTGCCACCAGGTGCACAACCAACAGCACCCGACGGGCCTATTGGTCGACGACGAAACCACGCTGTGCTTCTCGTGCCATGCGTCCGAAAAAGGCGACTTCGCCATGCCGACGCATCACCCGGTGCTGGAGAACGTGGTCGAGTGCAGCGACTGCCATCTTTCCGTGGCGCAAAGCGCCAAGCAGCACGTTCCCAGCGGGCCTTCGGAGGCGTGCCTGCAATGCCACGCCATGTTCCAAGGCCCGTTCCCGTTCGAGCACCACGCCGTGGTCGACTATTCCACGGAAGAAGGCGGTTGCTTGAATTGCCACGACCCGCACGGCGCCGCCAATCCGCGCTTGCTCAAGCAGAGCTACCAATCGCCGGATTTTGCATTGTGTTCGCAGTGCCACGTCGTGCCCAAGCATCAATTCAACCTCAATCATGGTTCGCAGTGGGCCGGTGTCCCCTGTGCCGATTGTCACGTCGATGTGCACGGCTCGTACGACAATCGCAACCTGCTCGATCCGGGGCTGGTCGCGCAGGGATGTTTCGTGGCGGGGTGCCACACGTATTGAGGTGACGATGCGTAACGCGACGGCGATATGGGTGGCGTGCGCAGTCTTGGTGCCGATGTGTGCTGCGGCCGATTCGACGTCGGTGTGGAACGGCGAGGTGCGCGTGGGTGGGGTCATCGAAGATGAAACCGGTGATGTGTCGGTGATGCAGGAGACCTTCAACATTCACGAAGGCGTCACCATGACGCGGCTTCGCCTGAACGGTCGCTTCGACCGCAATACCCATCTGTATTTCGATGCGGACAATCTGACTCTGGACGGCCGGCGTGCGCAGCTCGATCTGCGCAGGACCGGTTGGGGACGTTTTCGGTCGAAATATGATGAGAACGAATTCATCTTCGACCCCGCGGGTGCGGTGGTGTCGACGCGCCGCGACTGGTTCTCGACATTGACGCTGACCCCGCGCCGCTGGCTGTGGGTGTCGGGCGACTATAACCTGCAGACGCGACGCGGCGACCGTATCGGTTTTCCCAATGGCGTCGACAGTAATATCGGCGATGCCTACGACTCCAACCTGAACCGCTGGCGTGCTCAAGTGCAGGCGAATCACCATTCGGGAGTATCGGGTTCGCTCCAGTACGACGGAGTTGCGCTCAGCGACGGTATCGATCCGCGCCACCAACGCGACGGCATGATTCTCTCCGCCAATCTGCGCTTGCCGGGTTTTATTACCAACCGGCTGACGCACGTGGTGCGCGGATCCATCGGGGAAAGCGAGCTGCCGACCGTGGGTACGTCATACGACCTCCTGACGGTTCAGTACACCGGCGTAGCCGCGCTCATGCGGCCACTGCGCCTCAAGTACCGCTTCTACGCGGCGCAGGTCGACGACAAGGCAGAGGACAATCAAACCGACCGGTGGATTCACGACGTCGACGCCGAGTTCCAATGGAAAGCCGCACTCGCATCCGCCGGCTACGGCTGGGAGGCGTGGGACGACGACCGCTCGGTGACTACCTACGACAACATTCGCGCGGCCCTGTCGCTGCATCATCCCAATCAAAAAATCTCCGGGCGGCTTGCCTACTCGACGCGCAACAAAGAGGACGAAGAGGACCAGACGCTGTTGCGCGACACCGAGTACGCGCGTGCGGACGTGCGACTGGATGCGCGCCCCATGGCGGGCGTGACGGTGGGCGGGCGCGCGGCGGAGCGCACTCGCAAGCTGCCCGATTTGGACGCGGAAGCGGAAGGTTTGGCAATTTCGGCGTACGGGTCCTACCGCTATGAGCACTTCGGCGAGACCGGGGTCATCGCCGCAACACTCGGAGCCGACTATCGCTACGGCGATGACGACTACGACAACGCGCTGGGCGAGTACCACGTCACCAGCCAATTCGTGACGGGGCGCATCGACCTGGACGTGTACGAAAAAATTCGCGCCGCCGCAGCGGTGCACTTCATCGATCTCGGTGATGACGTCGACATCGAGAAGTCCATTCTGTCATTCGAGCTTGGATACACGTTTTTTAGCAAGTTCGACGCGAAGGCCAAATACAACGTCTACAACTATGACGATTTCTTGATTGCAGGCCGTTATTACACGGCCAACGTCGTGTGGATTGACGTCGGCTACGGGTTTTCGACGGAATGAGTTTTTTAGATGCATGCGCGGGTGGCATCGAGCGGGCGCCCACAAGCGAGGGCCTACTAGTGCGTAGTCGCGGTAGGCCCGAGCGCAGTGGGCTGCTCGATGACAGGCCCCGCGCAGGCTCGGACTAAGGCAGGAGGGTTCACCATGAGTCGATACCATCTATGGGGGTGCGTCGCCGCGGCCGTGGTACTGACGGCTTGCGAGCGCACGGTGACGACGGTCGAAGAGACCTCGCAGCCGGCGACGTGCTTCAATTGTCACTCGGATCAGAACACCGCGATCGTGGCGGCGGAGCAGCAGTACGCCTTCTCCGTGCATGCCAGCGGCACGCACGTCAGCGAGCCCAACGATCCGTGCAGCGGATGTCACACTAGCGAAGGATTCATCCAGCGCATCGAGACCGGCGTCATCCCGACCGGCCTCGAGAATCCCACCGCCATCCACTGCTTCACCTGCCACGCGCCGCACACCAGCGGAAATTTGGAGCGGCGCCTGGATCATCCCTTCCCGCTCGCCAACGGTGTGACCTTCGACCATCACGATGGCAACGCGTGCACGGCGTGTCACCAGGCGCGGCGCGACGTCGACGTGTACGTCAAGCCCGCGTCTGGGCGCGTAACGTTGACTAGTCGCTGGGGACCGCATCACGGCCCGCAGACCGACATGCTCACCGGTACCAACGGCTACGAGTACGCGGGCTTTACCTACGAGCAGACCAACCACAAGCTGGCGACGGAGGACGGCTGCCTCGACTGCCACATGAAGCACACCGAAAACCTGCGCGTTGGTGGACACTCGTTCAACATGCGCTTCGAGGACGGCGCGGAAGAGCTGATCAATGTAGCGGCGTGCGCCGACTGCCACGGTGACATGGACGATTTCGATTATCAAGGCGTGCAGACCGAAATCGACACGCTGGTGGCAAACTTGCGCAGCGATTTGGTTACCGCCGGTCTAGTGAGCGCGAGCACGGGTCTCCCGCGCGCGGCCGTCACCTCGAGCGATTCTGCCGGCGCGGTGTGGAACTATATGATGGCGATCGAGGATCGCAGCGGTGGAGTGCACAATCGCAAGTACATCCGCAGCCTCTTGGTGTCCGCGACGCAATATATCAACGGCACGCTTCCCACCCCGGCAGCTGTCACTACCCGACAGCCAGACCGAGGGGAAGGATCGAAATAGCAGCGCTATTTTTGTACGCCCCACAACACTTGCTGCGGCCGGGCTCGTGATACACGTGCAGCATGAACACCCTGGGTGGCATCGCCGTGGCCGCGGTGGTTACGCTCTGGGCGCACGCTGTCGATGCGGATGAAACGGGTAAGCCGCGTCTCGCCATCGCGGACACGGTGGCGGTGACGGCGACGCGCGTGCCCAGCGATCGCATGCGCGTGCCGGCCGCGATGACGGTCCTGGGATATTCCGACCTCCGTCTCGGGCGGGCGTCGACGAGCCTGGATGAGTCGTTGACGCGCGTGCCGGGTTTGTTTTCGCAAAACCGTTACAACTTCGCACAAGACGTGCGCGTGTCTATCCGCGGCTTCGGCGCGCGCGCCGCCTTCGGCGTGCGCGGCATCCAAATGTGGATGGACGGCATACCGCTCACCCTCGCCGACGGACAGAGCCAACCGGATGCGATCGACCCGGCGGCGATGGAGCGCATGGAGATTTTGCGCGGACCGATCTCGGCGTTGTACGGCAACGCCTCCGGTGGCGTCATTCGCATCATGACCGAGTCGGGTGCCTCGGCGCCGGGTGCGGCGCTGCGCTCCACGGTGGGCGAGAACGGCTTGACGAAAACGCTCCTCAAAGCGGGCGGCCAGAGTGCGCGCACCGACTATTTCGCGCACCTTTCGCGGCTGCAGTCGGACGGATATCGCGATCACAGTGCGGCGGAATCGTGGACGTGGTACGGCAAGTTGATGCGCGTCTTGAGCGACGTCTCGGATTTGACGCTGACCGTGAACGCGGTGGCGTCCCCGGAGCTGCAGGATCCGGGCGGGCTGACGTGGGAGCAGATGGCGGAGGATCGCTCGCAGGCCTCACCTACCAACTTGCGCTTCGACACCGGAGAGAAGGTGGTCGACGTACGCGTGGGAGCCGTGTACCGCCGCGACACGGAGCCGGCACGCCAGCTGGAAGCGGCCGCCTACTACGACCAGCGCGATTTCGAGAGCGCCATTCCGTTCACCTTTATAGATCTCGACCGCCGCGTGGTGGGCGGGCGCGTCCAGTACGGGCGAGACGCCACGTTCGCGGGTAAGGCGCAGCATGTCGTGGTGGGGCTGGAATCGCAGATCCAAAGCGACGACCGGCTCAATCACGACAACATCGACGGCACGCGCGGTAATGAGCTCTTGTTGTCGCAGGACGAATTGGCGCTCGCGGGCGGGGCCTTCGTGCAGGACGAGGTGTCGCTGGCGACGAGTTGGGCGCTCACCCTCGGCGCGCGTTACGACGCGGTCTATTTTCAGATCGACGACCGCTTGCTCGCCAACGGCGACGACAGCGGCGACAAAGTCTTCGATCAGCTGACGGGCCGCGCCGGCATCTCCTACGCGGTGCGCGAGGATATGCAGATCTACGGTAACATTGCGCAGTCGTTCGAAACGCCCACCACCACCGAGCTCGTCAACCAGCCCGGTGGCGGTGGCGGCATCAACCCCGACATTGCGCCGCAGCGCGCCATCAACTACGAGGTGGGAAGCAAGCTGGCGCTACCTCGCATCGTGCTGGACGCAGCCATCTTCTACATTCAGCTGGAAGACGAGCTGGTCGCGTTTCGGGATTCCACCGACCGCGTGTTCTATCGCAATGCGGGCCGGTCCCGCCGCGCCGGCGCCGAGTTGGGTGCCGCGCTCGCGCTAGTACGCGACATCAAGCTCAGCGCGGCATACAGTTATCTCGACGCGCGCTTCGAGGAATACGACAAGGACGGTGTCGACCTGGATGGCAAGCGCGTGCCGGGCTTGCCCCGGCACACGTTGTTCGGCGAGATCATGTACTCCGCAGGAACGACTGCCTACGCCGCGATCGATTGCGTGGTGGTGTCGGAATTCATGGCCGACGACGAGAACACGGTGCGCAACCCGCGCTCGGTAGTGTCCAACCTGCGCGCCGGCGCGTCGGTGGATGCGGCCGGCCTGCAGTTTTCACCGTTTGCCGGCGTGCAAAATCTCTTCAATGAGGAGTACCAGCACAACGTGCGCACCAACGCGCAAGGTGCGCGCTACTTCGAGCCGGCACCGGCCCGGAACGTCTATGGGGGAGTGGAAGTGGGCTACCGCTGGCGTTGAGAAGGGAAGCAGGCCACGCCTGCGTTATCGTGGTTGACGGGGTGGGGGAGTTCGCCTAGGATGAACGGCTCCAGCGACTTACTCTCGGTGCGAAGGTAGCTCAGCAGGTAGAGCAAGGGACTGAAAATCCCTGTGTCGGCGGTTCGATTCCGTCCCTTCGCACCATTTTTCTTCCCCTACTTCAACAGCACCATCCGGCGCGACTCGACGAAATCGCCCGCGCGCATCGAGCAGAAATACACGCCCGAGGCGACGCGTTCGCCGGTGTCGCTGCGCCCATCCCAGCTTGCCGTGTACGTCCCCGGCGTGCGTGCCGCGTCCACGAGGGTACGCACCAAGGCACCGCGCACGTCGTAGACGGCAATCTTCACGTGCGCGTCGGCGCCGACGTCGTAACGAACCTGCGTGGTCGGGTTGAACGGGTTGGGATAATTCTGATGCAGGCGATGCGGTGCCAGCGCGCGTCCGTCAACCGGCGTGATGGTGCCGACCACTGCACCGGTGAAATCGTCGACCAAATTGGACAACGTGAGTCCCGCCACGGTGCCGGGTGCGCCGAGGAAGTTGAAATAGATGTGGCACACGTCGGTGAGCCCGGCGGAGGCGGTGACGAACGGGTCGAAGCCACCGAACGTCACTTGCCCCGCGACGTTCGAGCGCCCGCCCATACTTTGCCAAGTGGACGTGTCGAAGCCGTTTTCGACGCGGTTGAATTGCAGCTGCGCGGACGGGAACGCGAGGCGTGCGCCGAAGGCATCCAGCCCCGCGCCGTCCTGCGCCACAATGCGTACTTGGAGGCGCAGCGTGCCGCCGTCGTCGACCACCGACTGCACCATGCCGATGTGATAGGGCGGCGCCGGTGCCGGCATCGGTGTCGCGAAGCAGCTCGAGGGGGGGAGACTCGCGGCGGCGCGCAGTGCAATGGCGCGCGCGTCGAACGGTGTGACCGATCCGTTGCAGTCCACGTCGGCGGCGATGATCTCGCACGCGGTGGTGGGATAGTTACAGGGACCAAGCGACGCTTGGTCGGCGAGATAGACGTCGAACGCACAGTCCACGTCGGCGCTTCCGAGGACGCCGCTGCCGTCGACGTCGCCCAATCCTTGCGCGCACGCGGCCGCCACCAGGCGATTCGAAGGAATAATCTGCTTGGTCTGGCTCGCCGACGACCACGACAACTTCGCCACCGCTTCACCCGCTTCTTCGAAAAACTCCATCTTGATCGCCACCGGAACGCCGGCGGTGAGTGCGATGGTGCCGCTGCGCTCGATGGCCGCTTGCGGGATCCAATAGTCGATGATGAGCTGGTTGTTCACCCACAAGCGCACGCCGTCGTCGGTGACGGTATAGAACGTGTAGGTCTGCGTGAATTGCGGCGTGACGAATCCCGTCCAGCGAATCGAGAAATCGTTGGTGCCCATGCTGGGGGCGGGCGAGCCGAGCACCCAGTCGAAGTCGACGGTGGGGTCCACGCGCTGCAGCAAGGTGCCGGTGAAACCGATGTCGTTGTAGTACTCGCCCAACAGACCGGCCCCACCCGGCGCGGGCACCGTCTGGAAGGTGGCGTTCACGGTGGTGGCACCGGTGAAATCGTCGACGAAATTCGTAAGTACCAACGGTCCGCTGCTGATCACGTTGGTGGTGACGAGGAACGTCACGCGCAGGAGAACGCCGCCGGTCGTGATCGGCGCGAGGTTGAAGCCGCCGATCTGCGCCACACCGGGCGATGTTTCGTTGCCCGACACCGCGATCCACGACTGCGTCAGTGTTCCCGCCACCGACACCGATTGGAAATCGATCAGCGCCGATGGATAGGTTAGGCGGAACCCGAACGCGTCGATGGCACTCGCGGTCGGATTGGTGAGCACGATATCGACGTTGATGGTTTGTCCCACAGAGCCGCCGGCCGACTGCGCGCTGACGGTGAGGGCGTGCGCGGGCGAGCTCGCGCCCAGCACCATCAATACCAGCAGCATACCGAGTGAGCGCATCATTTCAGGAGCACCATCCGCCGCGAGCTGTGGAAGCTGCCGGCGTGCAGGCTGTAGAAGTACACGCCCGAACCCACCGCCACGCCGCTGGCGTCGCGGCCGTCCCAAACTTCGGTGTATGTCCCGGCCAGGCGCGACTCGTCGACCAGAACGCGGATGCGCTCGCCGCGCACGCTGTAGATGGCGAGGGTCACGGGCACGCGTCCCGCACCCGCGGGCACGTCGAAGCGAATCGCCGTTTGCGGGTTGAACGGATTGGGATGGTTCTGATAGAGGCGATACGCCGACGGACCCACCGGCGGAACATCCACGACTTCCTCGGCACCTGTCAGGTCGTCGACGAATTCGACGAAGCGAATATCGCCGGCGTTGCCGAGCGGGTCGCGGAAGCGCAGCCGCACTAGCTCGCTCGTTCCGATCGCGGTAAAGCCGTTCGTGTCCAAGCCACCGATCCACAAGGTGCCGTCGTGCGCGGCGCGCGCATCGAGCAGGAGCCAATTGCGCGTCGCGTTACCGCGCTCGATGGAAGCGAGCTCGACGCCGTCGGGGAGACTCACGCGCGCGCCGAATGCATCGAACGCCGCCACGTTCTCGACCGCCAGCGTCACCACGATGTCGCCCTCCATCGGTGCGCGCGAGGTGTGAATGCGCACCGGCTGTGCCGTGGCTTGCAGCGTCGAAGTGGCTTGCGCGAAGCACTCGTCCATGGGGAGCCCAGTGAGGTAGCGGTCGTAGACCGCCAGCGCGTCGGCCGGGGTCACCTGGCCGTTGCAGTTGGCGTCGGCGGCGGCAAATTCGCAGTCGTAGCCGATGGCGTCGCACGCCGCCGGGACCACCTGATTGTTGAGGTACGTGTTGAACACGCACAGCGCGTCGCCTGGGGTTAGCAATCCGTTGCCGTCCATGTCGCCCACACCGTCGCCGCACTCGCGCACCCACAGGCGCGAGTTGGGGATGGCCTCGACTGTTTGGCTGGGCGACGACCAGCGCAGTACGGCCTGCGCCTTGTCGCCGTTTTCGAAGAACTCCATGCGCACTTCCACCATCTGATTGGCAACCAGCGAGATGCTGCCGGTCCACTCGGTGGCGGCTTGGTCGACCCACTTGTCGACCAGGAGCTGGCCGCCGATCCATAGGCGCACGCCGTCGTCGGTGATGGTGTGGAAGGTGTAGGTCTCGGTATAACGCGGCTGTACCCAACCGATCCAACGGACCGAGAAGGCTTCGCTGCCCATGCCGGGAGCGGGGGAGCCGGTGTTCCAGTTGAAGTCGATGTTGGGATCGACGCGCGTCGTGAACGGCACGGTCAAGTTCATCGCGTCGTAGTATTCGCCGGTAATGCCCTGAACGCCGACGAAGATGTAGTCGAGTTTCTCTTCGAAGTAGGTGGCTCCGCCCGATGCGGTGACGGTCAAGTTGACGGTCTGCGGCCCCGGCACGCTGTAGATGTGCGTGGGATTTTGCTCGGTGCTGGTGGAGCCGTCGCCGAAGCGCCACAGCCAGCCGGTGGCACCGGGCACGTTCGACAAGTCGGTGAAGTGCACCGTGAGCGGGCTCGGTCCTTGGGTCACGTCGCCGGCAAATTCGGCGCGCGGGATTTCGAACACGCGCAGCTCGCCGGTGGAGGTGTAGTTGGCGCTACCGCCGGGATTGCCGGTGAGGCGAATCGCGTCGCCGGCTTGTGCCGTAAAGGTCAGCGTATAGATGTCGTAATTGCTGCCGTCGTTGCCGCGATAGGGCGGAATCACCTGGAGATTCTGCACCGGGAACCACGTCGCGCCGTTGCGAATCTCGACGCCGATGGTTTCGAACCATCCGCCGTTCGCGAGGTGCATACCTTCCTGGAAGTAGAGCTTCGAGAAATAGCGCGTGGTCGGGAACGAGTATCCGATCCAGTCGACGGCACGCGGCCCGCCGCCGTTGTAGGTGTCGTACTGCTGGAGCGGATTGTTGCTCCCCGCGGGCGGGAAAACGCCGTCGTTGATCACGGAAAGACTGTGATTGCCGCCGCCGGTCGGATTGGTGATGAGTGCGATCGGCGTTCCTGCGGGTGTGATGTCGGTTTCTCCCGGACGTGCGAGCGCGATGTAGTGCGTAGTGGTGTCGATCAACGCACCGTCGCTCACCATCATGTTGACCTTGAGTAGATTCACTTCGTTGGGCAGGCCGTGATCGGCCACCACGAACTGCTGCAGCGCTCCGTCACCGTTGAAAAAATCCGGATGGGTGTGGAGATTGTGCACCTGGGTGATGTTCCAATGGAAAAGGAGCTGCTGCGCGGGCGTTTCCGCGTCGGTGGCCTGGCCCCACAGCGTCACTGTTTCGCCCACCGAAAAGGTCTGACCGTTGGTGGGGAAGAGAATCGTTCCGTCGGGGACGGTGTTGCCCGAGGTAATCGAAAACGTGAGTGTCGCCGGTGCTAAGAAGTTGTCGCGCACGGTGAGCTTCGCGAGATACGTGCCCGCCACCGGATACGAGTGCGACGTGACGGCGTTGGTCGAGGTTTGGCCGTCGCCGAACTCCCACAAGAAGGTGAGCGGCCCGCCTTCCGGGTCGCTGGAGGCAGACGCGTTGAACTGGACCAAGAGCGGTGCGGGTCCGGAGCGCGGTGCCACGGTCGCACTGGCCACCGGCGGATTGTTGGTGTCGCCGTTGACGTGGCGAATGCGCATCAAGGCACCGGTGACAATGTTGATGTAATAGATGTACTGGTCGTTGGGGTTGTAGCCGATGTCCACCACGCCACCCATCGAGCTTCCAAAGTTTGCCTGGGAAACGTAGTTGTCGCTCGCGTCCACCGTGAGCGCCTTGATGAACTCCGCGGTGTAATCGCCGTAGAAGTAGCGGCCCTGGTATTGGACCGGATACTTCGTGCCCATGTAGAAGGCACCACCGATCGAGGTGGCGCCGGTGACACCCGTCGGGAACGACAGATTGGCGTTTGTGTGGTGCCAGTACGTGATCGGGTGCGTGATGGGTCCCGGGTTGGCGGGCGTACCGATGGTCGAACACCCGTGGTGCGCGGGCTGCGGGCCATTCTGATACGCACCCTGGGTGCCCGGTCCCTCGCGGCACGGCCAACCGAAGTTTTC
>JAICFA010000030.1 GCA_025923935.1 Candidatus Krumholzibacteriia bacterium | reverse complement strand
CTCGGCGCGGGCGGCATGGGCGAGGTCTATCGCGCGCGCGACCCGCGGCTGGGCCGCGACGTTGCCATCAAGAGTCTCCCCGACGCGTTCGCCAACGATGCCGAGCGCCTTGCGCGCTTCGAGCGCGAAGCACGTTTGCTCGCTTCGCTCAGTCATCCCAATCTCGCCGCCATTCACGGCATCGAAGAAGTCGACGGGCGCCGCTACCTCGTCCTGGAATTCGTCGACGGAGAAACGCTGGCCGCGCGCTTGTCGCGCGGAGCGCTTCCGGTCGATGAATCCATCGACGTGTGTCGTGATATCGCGGCCGGGGTGGAGGCCGCGCACGAGAACGGTGTCGTGCACCGCGATCTCAAGCCTGGCAACGTGATCATCACGCCGTCGGGCCAGGTGAAAGTGCTCGATTTCGGGCTCGCCACCAGCGGTAGTTCGGGCGCAAGCGGATCCGATCCCAACCTCTCGCACTCGCCCACGCTCACGCACGCAACGCGCGCCGGCGTAGTTCTGGGAACCGCGGCGTACATGAGCCCGGAACAGGCGCGCGGCAAAAACGTCGACCGGCGCACCGATGTTTGGTCGTTCGGATGTGTGCTCTACGAATGCCTCACCGGCAGGCCGCTCTTTCAGGGCGAAACCGTCTCCGATTTGATTGCACGCATCCTCGAGCGCGAGCCGGACTGGGCGGCCTTACCGTCGAACACGCCGTCGCGGGTGCGCGAGCTCCTGCGCAAGTGTCTGCGCAAAGATCCCAAGGAGCGGCTGCGCGACATCGGCGACGCGCGTCTCGAGCTTTCTCAAGCGGCGGTCGAAGAGCCCGCGTTCGCGCCCACCGCCGCACCGCGATCGCGTCGCTGGCCGTGGATGATCGCGATCGGCGTGCTAGGCGTCGCGTTGCTCGCGTCCTTGGCGTTGCGGCCGAAGCCGCAAGCGCTGGACGCGCGGACGATGCATGTGTCGATTGCATTGCCGCGCGGTCTCGAAGTCAGCCTCGAAGTGCCCGATGTGACGCTGTCGCCGGACGGGAAAACGGTTGTTTTCGCCGCGGTCGATTCCACCGGCACGACGCGTCTATTCGTGCGACCGCTGCGGTCGGCCACGGTGCGGGTATTGCCCGGTACCGAGGGTGCGGTGATTCCGTTCTGGTCGCCGGACAGCCGCGAGATTGGGTTCTTCGCCAATAGCAATTTGCAGCGGATGCGCGTGGACGGCGGTGGTGCGCAGATCCTCGCTCCTGCGCCGAGCGCTCGCGGCGGTGCGTGGGGTGCGGACGATATCATCGTGTACGCGCCCAGTGCTTCCGGAGCGCTCATGAAGATTTCGGCCGCGGGCGGCACACCGATGGTCGCCACCGTCCTCGACAGCACGCGCGGAGAAACCGCGCATCGTTTCCCGAGTTTTCTGCCGGATGGAAAGCACTTTCTCTATGTCAGCATTCCCGGCAAGGACGGCAAAGTCGACACGCGTGTGGCATCGTTGGACGATGCTTCGGGTCCGGTTCTGGTGTCGTCGCCCAATATGGCCACGTATGCGGCGGGTTACCTGCTCTTCAATCAAAACGAGTCGGTCGTCGCACAGCCGTTTGACCTCGGCTCGTTTCAGTTACGCGGGTCGCCCAAAGTGGTCGGCGATCTGTACAACGTGTCCGATCAGTATTCCGGCTCCCCCGCGCTCACTGCGTCCGGTGACGGTACGCTCATCCAGCGCGAGTATCGGGCTAGTGCCATGCGAGTGGTGCTCATGGATCGATCGGGGAAGATCATTCGCGCGCTGGCACTCCCTCGCGGTCGTTATGGAGAACCTTCGTTCTCGCCGGACGCCACCCGACTCGCGATCACCCACGCGCCGGTGGGCTCGGCCGCTCACAACGTCTGGCTTGTCGACATTGCGCGCAATCTGGCGAACCGGCTTTCATTCGAGGGTACGTGGGACATCAGTCCGATGTGGACGACGGATGGCGAATACATCGTATGGGGGCGCGACAGCGATTCGGGCCGCGAGCTGTTTTGGAAGCGCTCAGACGGGTCCGGCGAGCAAGAGATGCTGGCGGACGTTCCCAACATGTTCAACGATCCAACGTCGATCACTCGCGATTATGTCGTTTTCCGATCGTTGAGCGGCACCACCAATGAGGACATTTACGCGGTGCCATTGCGCGGAGAGAAAACCCCAAAACCTCTCATCCGGACGGCCTACAACGAGCTCGACGCCGTGGTGTCACCGGACGAGCGCTGGATGGCATACCGCTCGGACGAATCGGGCCGGCACGAGATCTACGTGGTCGGATTTCCCAATATGGACCGCCGCGTTCGCGTGTCTCTCGACGGCGCGGCCCCGGTGACCAACACGGGGCTTGCGCTCTTGTCATGGCGACGCGACGGGCGCGAGTTGGTATTCATTGGTAGCGACGGCCGCACCCTGATGGCTGTCGACGTGCAGACAGGCGAACATTTCAGCGCGGGCACGCCGCGCCCGCTGTTTCGCTTCCCGCGCGAATCCGAAGACGCCTCGATCTCGCCCGATGGGCAGACCATTGCGGTCGTGCTCCCCGCGGAGAGCGAGACGCGCTCCATTCTCAATCTGGTCGTGAACTGGACGTCGGAGCTGCAGGGCCCGAACAACCGTGGCGATTAACAACGGCACCAAGCTCGGTCCGTACGAAATCCTCTCGCCCCTCGGAGCGGGTGGCATGGGCGAGGTCTATCGCGCGCGCGACACGCGCCTCGGCCGCGACGTCGCCGTCAAAGTCCTGCCGCAGCACCTCTCCGCAAACCCGGAGGTGCGCGCGCGCTTTGAGCGCGAGGCGAAAACGGTCTCGTCGCTCAACCATCCCCACATTTGCACGCTCTTCGATGTCGGCCGTCAGGGCGAGACGGACTACCTGGTCATGGAGCTCGTCGAGGGCGAAACGCTCGCGACGCGGCTGCAGAAAGGCGCGCTGTCGTCGAGCGAAACCCTGCGCATCGGCGGCGAGATCGCCGACGCGCTCGATCGCGCCCATCGTGCCGGTGTGGTTCATCGCGATCTCAAGCCCGGCAACGTGATGCTCACCAAGAGCGGCGCCAAGCTGATGGACTTCGGCCTGGCGCGCGCGACCGGACTGGTGAATCCATCCAGCTCAATCGGAGCGCTCACCCAATCGCCGACCGTCGCGCACCCGCTCACCGCCGAAGGCACACTCGTCGGCACCTTCCAGTACATGTCACCCGAGCAGCTCGAAGGCAAAGAGGCCGACGCGCGCAGCGACTTGTGGGCGATGGGATGCGTGCTGTACGAAATGGCGACGGGCAAGCGCGCGTTCGAAGGCAAGAGCCAAGCCTCGCTCATCACCTCGATCATGGGCAGCGAGCCGGTGCCGGTTTCACAGGTGGCACCCACGACACCGCCCGCGCTCGACAACTTGGTGCGCGCGTGTCTCGCCAAGGATCCGGCGGACCGCGTTCAAAGCGCGCACGATATCAAGCTACAGCTCTCGTGGATCGCCCAAGGCGGTTCGCAGGCGGGAGTGCCGAAGCCGGTCGCGGCGCGACGCCGCTCGCGCGAGCGACTGGCGTGGGTGATTGCCGCCATCGCTCTAGCGATTGCGGCTGCGGCTACGGTCCTTGCCATGCGCCCGAGTCCTGTGACACCGCCCGTGCACGCCTACTTACAACCTCCCCGCGGCGTACTCTTCTCCTCCAGCACCGATCGCCCGCTGCCGCTCGCGATCTCGCGCGACGGTTCGACGATTGCGTTCTGTGCGCGCGATGGCGAAGGCCAAGATCTTCTCTGGGTACGCTCGCTCGACAACGACGATGCACGCCCCATTCCCGGAACCGAAGGCGCGCAAGGTCCGTTCTTTTCTCCGGACGGGCGTTCACTGGGGTTCTTCACCGGTAGCGATCTCAAACGAGTCGACGTCGCCGGGGGTCCCGTGACGACCCTGGTGCGCGGAATCGATCAACGCGGTGGAACGTGGAGCCGCGATGGTGTGATTCTGTTTACCGGGAACTCGTATGGCCCCGTTTCCAAGGTCGCTGCGGACGGCGGCCCGGTGACGTTCGTGACCGCACTCGACTCGACGCGCGAAGAAACCACGCATCGATATCCGTTTTTTCTCCCCGATGGCCGGCATTTTCTCTATCTCGCGCGCCGCGCCGGGGCCGGTGCGGGCGAGAATCCCACCATCTTCGTCGGCGAGGTCGGATCAAACACGCGCAAAGCCGTCATGGAAGTGGCCTCGAACGTCGTCTACGCGTCGGGGCATCTCATTTATGTTCGCGGCGGTGTGTTGGTCGCGCAGCGATTCGACGCAAGGTCGTTCACGGTCGAAGGCCCCGCCGTCCCGTTGGTCGACGAAGCGCGCATGGACACGCGTTTCAGCCGGGGCGTGTTCGCCGTGTCCGAGAACGGCGTTCTCATCTGCATGACGGGGCGAGATCAAACGCGCACCCAGCTTCGCTGGCTCGATCGCGCCGGGAAACCGTTGGGCGACGTCGGGGAGCCCGCGGACTACACCTACGGCGGCACACCCTGCATTTCTCCCGACGGGAAAAGTGCCGTCATGCCGATCGCGAACGTGGAGCGCGGTGTGTCCGACGTTTGGATCGTCGACCTCGAAACGGGCCGCCGTCGCAAGGTCACCGTCGACACGTCGGACCATCCCGCCGCGCAGTGGCTCGCAGGCAGTAGTTCGGTCTTAGTGAGCACCAACGCGGTGGTGAGGGGCGGGTCGATCGAAGCGATTCAGTTCGATGGAACGCAGACCAACGTGTTGAGCGCAAAAGAGGATTTCCTGTGGCCCGAATCGGTCGCCGGCGATTGGTTGCTCTACTCGTTCGACACCGCTAACAATGCCAGCTCGATTTATCTCGCATCGTTGTCGGGCCAGGGCGAGCCGAAGCCATTTGTCGACACGCCGGCGTGGGAGGCCAGCGCACAGTTTTCACCCGACGGGCGCTTCGTCGCGTACGTTTCCAACGAGACCGGACGAAACGAAGTCTTCGTGGCGGCGTTTCCCCAGCCGGGCGGTCGCTGGCAGGCGTCGCAGGCGGGCGGAGTCGAGCCGCGCTGGAACCGGAATGGTCGCGAGCTGTTCTTCGTCGATCCCCAAAATTACATCGTGTCGCTCGAGGTGGAGACGGTCGCAGGCGGTTTTCGAACCGGCGCCGCGCGCCCGCTCTTCCAGTGGCACGGCTCGGCCGCCGGCCAATGGCGATACGACGTTTCGCCGGACGGAAACCGATTTCTCGTCGCGGCCGCGCTCGAAGACGACCTGGCGCGGCCGGTGACGATCGTCACCGATTGGATGCGAAAGACGGAGAGTCGCTAGCACCCCATGTCATTGAATCCCGGCACCAAACTTGGTCCCTACGAGATCCTCTCGCCGCTCGGCGCGGGAGGTATGGGCGAGGTCTATCGCGCGCGCGACACGCGCCTGGGTCGCGACGTCGCCGTCAAAGTGTTGCCGCAGCATCTTTCCGCCAACGCGGAGGTGCGCACGCGCTTCGAGCGCGAAGCGAAAACGGTCTCGTCGCTCAATCATCCCAATATCTGCACGCTGTACGACGTCGGCCGGCAGGGCGAGACGGACTACCTGGTCATGGAGCTCATCGAAGGCGCCACACTCGCGACGAGGATCAATCGCGGTGCCTTGCCCGTCGCCGAAGTGCTGAAGATCGGCAGTCAGATCGCCGACGCGCTCGACCGCGCACACCGCGCCGGTGTGGTCCACCGCGACTTGAAGCCGGGCAACATCATGCTGACGCGCAGCGGTGCCAAGCTGATGGACTTCGGGTTGGCACGCGCGAGCGGTCTGGCCGGAGTGCGGAGCGGAAGCGAGCCGAGCGGTATGACGCAGTCACCGACCGTGGCACAGCCGCTCACCGCCGAAGGCACCATCGTCGGCACGTTCCAATACATGGCGCCCGAGCAGCTGGAGGGTAACGACATCGACGCGCGCAGCGACATCTGGGCGCTGGGGTGCGTGCTCTACGAAATGACGACGGGGAAGCGCGCCTTCGAAGGTGCGACCCAGGCGAGCCTCATCAGCGCGATCATGCGCGACGAACCGCGCGCGATGAACGTCCTCGCACCCATGAGTCCGCCCTCGCTCGAGCGTCTGGTGCGGCAATGTCTCGCGAAGGATCCCAACGAGCGCTGGCAGACGGCGGGCGACGTGCGCCGCGAGTTGGAGTGGATCGCGAATAGCTCGTCGCAGCACGTTGCACCGCCGATTGCGCGCCGGCGCGCGCTCCGTCGCAGCGCGGCGGGCTGGGTCACCGCCGCCGTGGTGGCGGTGGCGGCACTGGCGTATATGCTCGGGCCCGGGCGCAAGCAGTCCGCCGACGCGCCCCTCATGCGTTTCGCCGTGGAAGCGCCCCGCGGCGTTTTCCTGTCACAGCCCGCCGAGGCGGTGTTGTCGCCGGACGGCACCATGCTGGCCGTATCCGTGACCGACAGCACCGGGGCAACGTCGCTTTATCTGCGCCGGCTGGCGAGTCCCGAAGCGCGCGCGATCCCGGGTACCTCGCAGGGATCACTCCCGTTCTGGTCACCCGACAGCCGCACGGTGGCCTTCTTCTCCAACGGCAAGCTGCGAAAAATCGCCGTCGATGGCATCACGCCGGACGTCCTGTGCGACGCGCCCGACGCGCGCGGCGGAGACTGGTCCGCGGACGGCGTAATTCTGTTCGCTCCCGACAAGGGCGGTCCGATTGCGCGCGTGTCCGCAAAGGGCGGAGTTCCACGGCCCGTTACCACGGTCAACACGGCGCGCGGCGAAATTGGCCACCGCTACCCCCAGTTCCTGCCGGATGGAAAGCACTTTCTCTACGTCGCGATCGGTTCAGACGAGATGGTGACTACCTATCGCGCGTCGATCGACGGCGGCGTCGCGGAAGAGGTGTCGCAAGGAGGAACCGCCGCACGCTGGGCCGATCCGGGGTACCTGTTGTACCTCGACAGCGGCGTGAACTCGCCCCGGCGACGGCTGCTCGCACAACGCGTCGACGCCGGTACGCTGCGTCCCATCGGAGACCCGGAAGTGGTGATCGACAAGGTCAGCGCGACCAACTTTGGCTTCGCGAACGTGAGCGTTGATGCCCGGCAAACGATGGTGGTGCAACATTGGAGCGACATCCATCAAAGCCTGGAGTGGGTCGACCGGCACGGGGTCAGGCTGGGCACGGCCGTCGATGACATCGTCGTCGAGTCGTTGTCACTGAGTCCCGACGGCAAACGGCTCGCATACGGCGGGCTGGAGCCACCGGACCTATTCGTGCTGGACCTGGAATCCGGGGTTTCTACTCGTCTGACGTTCGAGAACCGTCGTGTTAGCAGCATTGTGTGGTCTCCCGACGGCCGCACGCTGGTATTCTCCCGGATCGGGAGTGGCTGGCAGATCTACAAGAAGTCCGCGGACGGTGCGGGTCCGGACTCGCTTCTCTTTCGCGGCCCGGGCCTGATCAGCAACGCGGCCACCTGGTCGGACGACGGCCGCTGGATCGTCGCCCAGTGTTCGGATAGCACCGGCAACTATGATTTCTGGAAAATTCCGATGCAGGGCGGTGGCCGGCCCGAGGTTTACCAGCGAACGCCCGGACAGGAATTGCTGGCCGCCTTGTCTCCGGACGGAAAATGGCTTTTGTACCAGGTTAGCGAGGGCGAACAAAACCCTCTCTACGTGCAGTCATTCCCGACGCCGGGTTCCAAATACCAGGTGACGTTCACGAATCCGGCCGGCGCGGCTTGGTCCAAGACCGAGAGCGCGATTCTGGTTGGCCGCCTCGACGACAACGCGCTCTATTCGGTCGAGGTTTCCACCGCCGGTGGTTTCCGGCAGGGTGCGACGCGTCGCCTATTTCGAATGGGGGCCGCGCAAACTTTTGCGGGCATCGCACCCGACGAGCAGAAGTTTCTCTTCGCACGCTTCAAGGACGTTTCGTCGCTTTCACGCCTCGAAGTCGTTCTGAACTGGCCGTTGCTCTTGAGCCACCCGAAATAGATGAGCCTCACACCCGGAACGAAACTCGGCCCTTATGAAGTCCTATCGCCTCTTGGCTCGGGCGGGATGGGTGAAGTCTATCGCGCCCGCGACACGCGCCTCGGCCGCGACGTTGCCATCAAGGTGTTGCCGCAACATCTTTCCGCCAACGCAGAAGTGCGTGCTCGCTTCGAGCGCGAAGCGAAAACGGTCTCGTCGCTCAATCATCCCAATATCTGCACCTTGTTCGACGTCGGCCGCGACCGCGACACGGATTATCTGGTGATGGAGCTCATCGAGGGGGAAACGCTCGCACACCGGTTGACGAAGGGCGCGCTCCCGACGAGCGAAGTCCTCCGCCTCGGCGCGCAGATTGCGGACGCGCTCGATCGCGCGCACCGCGCCGGTGTCGTTCACCGTGATTTGAAGCCGGGCAACGTCATGCTCACCAAGAGCGGGGCCAAGCTGATGGACTTTGGGCTCGCGCGCGCGACCGGGCTCGTCGGCTCGTCGAGCGGGACATCAATGGGCGCGCTCACGCAATCGCCCACGGTGGCGCAGCCGCTCACGGCGGAAGGAACCATCGTCGGAACCTTCCAATACATGTCGCCCGAGCAGCTCGAAGGACAAGAAGCGGACGCGCGCAGCGACATGTGGGCGATGGGCTGTGTGCTGTACGAGATGGCGACGGGCAAGCGCGCGTTCGAAGGCAAGAGCCAGGCCTCGCTGATCTCGGCCATCTTGGCGACGGAGCCGAAGCCGGTGTCGCAGCTTGCGCCGCTCAGCCCGGCGGCGCTGGATCGCATCGTCGCGCAGTGCCTCGCGAAGGATCCGGCCGATCGCATTCAGAGCGCGCACGACGCCAAGCTGCAACTGGCGTGGATTGCGGAGGGCGGCACGGAGAGCGTACGACCGCGCGGCACCCGCACCCGCCGTTCACGGATCCCGTGGCTCGTTGCGATAGCGCTCGCGCTGGCGGCCGGTTTCGTCGCGCGCCAGCTTACGCTCCCGCGCCCCGAGCGTGCCCAAGTCACGCGCACGACCATGACCGCGCCGGCGAGCACGCGACCGCAAATCACCGGTGACGACGCGGGGCCGCCCGCGATCTCGCCCGACGGAAGCATGCTCGTGTTTGCGGCCGTCGGCGGCGGGGGAGGCAAACGACTCTGGCTGCGGCGCCTCGACGAGTTCACCGCGCGGCCACTGTCGGGAACGGACGGCGCCAGCTACCCATTCTGGTCGCCCGACAGCAAGTCGATCGGTTTCTTCGTATTTGCGTCGTTGAAGCGGCTCGACCTCGAGCAAGGCTCGGTCATTACATTGTGCCAGGGAATGGACGGAGCGCGCGGCGGCACGTGGTCGAGCGCGGGTGTGATTGTGATGGCTCCGTCATTCGGAGGTGCACTGTATCAAGTGCCCGCCGCGGGCGGCGCGATGCAAGCGGTCACCGTCCTCGACACGGTCCAAGAAACCACCCACCGTTTCCCGCAGTTTTTGCCGGACGGTCGCCACTTTATCTATCTCTCCGCCAATCACCGCGACCCCGACGGCGACACGTCGGCGATTTGCTGTGCGTCGCTGGATGGCGGCACACCCACGCGCTTGTTCGCGTCCCGCAGCAACGCCGTGTACGCCGACGGCTTCCTCTTATTCGTGCGCGACAGCACGTTGATGGCGCAGGAATTCGAACCCAACCGCCGCAGCGTGCGCGGCTCTCCGCGCGCAACGCACGAAGTGGTGCAGCTCGATCGCTCGACCTGGAACGCGACCGTGTCGGCGAGCGAAACGGGTGTCCTCGTGTACGGGCTGGGCGGTCGCGCCGGCAATAACCGCTTGATGTGGTTCGATCGTTCCGGAAACCGGGTGCGCACGCTGACCGCGTTCGGCAACTACCTCTCCACGGCACTCGCTCGCGATGGGCGGCGGCTCGCCGTCGAGTGGCAGCAGCGGCCGCTCGCGGACATATGGACGATCGACGTGATGACGGGAGCAAAATCGCGCGTCACCACCAACCCGGACGACGAATCCCAGGTGGTCTGGGCTCCCGACGGGCAGCACGTTCTATTCGGCGGGCGTCGCGGCGGACGCTACCGGATCTGCCAAATGCGCGCGGATGGAGCCGGAACGGAACAGCAGATTCGCGAGGACGCGGCGCACGATGTTTGGCCGTACGAAGTGTCCGGCGACGGAAAATGGCTCTTGTTTGGCGTCGGGTCCGCGCAGGGCACGCCGCACGGTGCGCTCTGGATCGCTCCGTTTGCGGGGGGCGAGGCGCGCATGCTGGTACCGGCGAGCGACGATGTACAGGGCGCACGGCTTTCGCCGGATTCGAAATGGCTGGCGTTCGACGCCTCGGTGTCGGGCCGACGCGAGGTGTATGTGTCTCCGCTGTCCTTTTCCGGTGATGGACTTTCTGCACGCTGGCAAGTCTCAGCGAGCGGCGGCGACCGTCCGCGCTGGCGCGCCGATGGTCGCGAGCTCTACTACGTACGCGCCGACGGGTACGTGATGGCGGTGTCGCTCGACGCGAATGCCTCCGATTTCCGCGCGGTGCAAGAGACGCCGTTGTTCCAAGCGTTTCAGCGCATCGACACCGCCACCATCGAGCCCAGCGCCGACGGACAGTATTTCTCCGTGAACGTGTTGGGCGGCGACACGGCCGAGCCGCTCGCCGTGGTCACCAACTGGAAGCAAACACTCACGGTGCCGTAGCACGACGTGCAATTCGCCCCCGGCACCAAGCTCGGTTCCTACGAGATCCTTTCGCCGCTCGGTGCGGGCGGCATGGGCGAGGTCTACCGTGCGCGCGACACGCGCTTGGGCCGCGACGTCGCGATCAAAGTGCTCGCGCAGCCACTTGCTTCGAGTCCGGAAGTGCGCGTGCGGTTCACGCGCGAAGCGTCCGCCGTCGCCGCACTGAACCATCCCAACATCGTCACCATCCACGCCATCGAAGAGACCGCGGGCGTTCACTTCATTGTGATGGAGCTGGTGGAAGGGAAGTCGCTGGCCGACATCATCGCCTCCGGCCCGATGTCGCTCGATCGATTTCTGGAGATTGCGGTGCCGCTTTCCGACGCGGTGGCGGCCGCGCACGCCAAGGGGATCATTCACCGCGATCTCAAGCCGGGCAACATCCTCATCGACGCGGACGGTCGCGTGAAGGTGCTCGATTTTGGTTTGGCCAAGCTGGCCACCCAAGCAATTTCCGATTCCGACCAAACTCTCGCGGCCGCGTCGCACACGCGTGACGGTCAGATTCTGGGAACGGTGGCGTACATGTCGCCCGAGCAGGCCGAAGGACTCCCGCTGGATCATCGCTCGGACATTTTCTCGCTCGGCATCGTGTTTTACGAGATGGCTTCGGGGACGAATCCATTTCAACGGGCGACGGTGGTGTCGACGTTATCGGCCATTCTGAAGGACATACCGCCCGCGATCGGGGATATGCGTCCGCTGCCATCGTCCCTCGACGACATCGTGTCGCGTTGTCTCGAGAAGGACGCCGCGATTCGCTGCCAATCCGCGGCCCAGGTGCGCGACGAGCTCGCGGGTGTGCGGGCGGCTACTGCCGCCGAGCGTACTGCGCCGGGGAAATCCTTCTCTCCCATGGACCTCCTGCGCAAACCGTACTTCGCGGTACCGCTCGCCGCACTCGTGGCGGCAGCCATTGCGCTCGGTGTGAGTGCGCAAAAGCGCTCGCACAAGGCGCGCTGGGCACGGCAGGTGGCGATTCCCGAGATCGAGCGCGCGATCGACGCGACGCCGTGGACCGGGGGCGTGGGATTCTGGCGCGCGTTCGCTTTGGAAAATGAAGCGAAGCGATACCTGCCGGACGACCCCGTGTTGTTGGCGCTCTACGACCGCACCGTGTCACCCCTCACCATCCGCACCGATCCGCCCGGCGCGCTGGTGTACGCGAGACCCTACGCAGGAGTTGACACCACGTGGACGCTGGTCGGCACAACACCCATCGACTCGTTGCGCTTCGTTCGCGGCGTATTCAGGGTTCGCATCGAGAAGCACGGCTACCAGGCCACCGACGACTTGTTCTGGAACGGCTTCTACGACGAAAAGGATCGCACCTACGTGCTCAAGCAACCCGACCAGATTCCGCGTGGCATGATGTGGGTGTCGGGACAGAGCCCGCGCGTGGAGTCAAACGGTGAGACGGAAGGAGTCCACCTACCCGGTATCGAGCATCTGCCGCCGCAAGAGTTGGGCGGATTCTTCGTCGATCGTTACGAAGTGACGAACAAGGCGTACAAGGTTTTCGTCGACGGCGGTGGCTACGCCGACCCTACGTTTTGGAAGCAGCCGTTCGTCGAGGACGAGAAAACCGTCGAGTGGAAAGACGCGATGGCGCGGTTCGTCGACAAGACGCAGCGCCCGGGACCCGCGGGTTGGGAAGTGGGCGATTATCCGGAAGGCACGGAGCACCACCCCGTGACCGGCATCAGCTGGTACGAAGCGGCCGCGTTTGCCGAGTTCGCGGGCAAGAATCTGCCCACCATCTATCACTGGGATCGCGTCGCGCTGACGTGGGCAAGCGGCGACATCGTGCCGTTGAGCAATCTGACCACCAACGGTCCCGTGCGCGTGGGCAGCACGAGGGGCATGAATCGCTTTGGCGCGTACGATCTTGCCGGCAATGCGCGCGAATGGTGCGCGAACGCGACCAGCCGAGGAGATCGATTCATTCTCGGCGGCGGTTGGAACGACCCGCCCTATGGCTTCAACGACGCGTACGCCCAATCGCCCTGGGATCGCTCCGAGACCAATGGGTTTCGTTGCATTCGCTATGTCGGCACCGCCGATCCCGCGTCGCTCGAGGCCACGGTGGATGTTCCGTTCCGCGACTTCATGAGCGAGCCGGCGCCTTCGGATACGGTGTTCGCGCTCTACACAAATCTGTATCGCTATGACAAGAACCCGCTCAACGCGGTGGTCGAGTCCAAGCTCGAGACCGACGACTACGTGCGCGAAAAAATTGTCATCGATGCCGCCTACGGCGGCGAGCGCATGGCGCTATATCTGTTTATTCCCAAGAAGAGCACGCCGCCCTATCAGGCCGCCGTGCTGTTTCCCGGATCGGGATCGATCCACACGCGCTCCAGCGCCGGGCTCACCCCGGCGCCGCAGGCGTACGTGGTGAAGAGCGGGCGCGCCCTGTTGTGGCCAGTCTTGAAGAGTACCTACGAGCGCGGCGACGAGCAAGACAGCGACTACGCCGACGAGAGCAACCGCTACAAGGACCACGTCGTGATGTGGACCAAAGACATCATGCGCTCCATCGATTATCTCGAGACGCGCAAGGACATAGACAGCAGTCGCCTCGCCTTCTTGGGGCACAGCTGGGGCGCCGCCATGGCGCCCATCGTGCTGGCGGTGGAACCGCGATTCAAGGTGGCGGTGCTCGGGGTGGCGGGCCTGCTGTTCCAGCGGTCGCAGCCCGAAGCCGACCCGATGCAGTATATTCGCCGCGTGCAGGTACCGGTGATCATGATCAACGGAAAGTACGATTTCTTTTTCCCGTACGAGACATCGCAAATGCCGTTTTACCAGCTGCTCGGTACCCCCACGGACCACAAGAAGCTCGTCGTGCACGAATTTGGACACGCCGTTCCCCCCGCCGATCGCGCGCGCGAAACGCTAGCGTGGCTGGACAAGTATCTCGGAGCGGTGCGATAAGGATCGAGGGATCCACCCATGATCGGCGAGAAGATCTCGCATTTTCGGATTCTGCGCGAGCTCGGACGGGGCGGCATGGGCGTGGTGTATGTCGCCCGCGACGTCGACCTGGAGCGTGACGTCGCCCTGAAGTTCCTGCCGGCCCAGTTCACCCACGATGATAGCGCGACACAGCGCTTCATCGCGGAGGCGCGCGCCGCGTCCGGGCTCGATCACGAGAACATCTGCGCCGTTCATGAAATCGGTCGCACCGACGACGGCATGGTGTTCATCGCGATGGCCTACTACAGCGGGCGCACGCTGAAGGATCTCATCGCGGAGGGCCCGCTCGCGCACGAGCAAGCCCGCGACATCGCGGCACAAATTGCAGCGGGCCTGGTAGTCGCGCACGAACGCGGGATCGTCCACCGCGACATCAAGCCGGCCAACATCGTCGTCACCGACCGCGGTCAGGCGAAGATTCTCGATTTCGGTTTGGCCAAGCTGGTAGCCGATACCACCGGTATTACCAAGACGGGTACCACCGTGGGCACCGTGGCGTACATGTCGCCCGAGCAGCTGCGCGGTGAAAACGTCGACGCGCGCTCGGACGTGTGGTCGCTGGGCATTGTGCTGTACGAGATGCTTGCCAAGCGCCTGCCTTTCGCTGGCGACCATCCGGCCGCGCTTTCGTACGCCATTGTTCACGAGCCTCACAAGCCGATCGCCCAGTATCGGTCCGACGTACCGCCTGCGATCGTTCATGTTCTCGAGCGAGCGTTGAAAAAGAACGCTTCCGAGCGCTATTCCTCCTGCGCCGAAATGCTCGCCGATCTTCGCGCCGGTTCCGTCCCTGCCGGTGCCAGCCGGCCGCGAGTATCGAGGCGAGGCACGATCACTGCCGTCGCCGTGTTGGCAGTGACGATCGCGGCCTTTTTATTTTGGCAGCGAACGAAAAGCAACCGCGTGCAGTGGTCGCGAGAAGTGGCGCTGCCTGAAATCGAGCACTTGACTGACGATCGATCGACCTCCAGCGAGCAGCCCGATCTGTGGAGAGCCTATGAGCTGGCCGCCAAAGTCGAAGAAATAGTCCCCGATGAACCTCGTCTGCAGCGATTGCGACCGAGGTTTGCGCGCGAGATCCACATCCGCTCAGTCCCCCCCGGCGCTAGTGTACGTGCCCGTTCCTATGGCGGGCCCGATGACGCTTGGCGCTCTGTGGGACGCACTCCGTTGGATCTCTGGTTTCCGCTCGGCATATCCCGCATCGAGCTTGCTCTCGACGGACACGCCACCGCGACCGAGGTCGTGTTGAACAATCACTTTGTCAGCGATAGCGTGTCGGTGACTTTGCACCGGCCCGAGGATATTCCGCCGGGAATGGTGTGGGTCAACGACTGGAGCCGAGCGCTCGCGCTGCCCGGCCTGGAGGGGCTCGCGGCGCAACATGTCCGGGGCTTTTGGGTCGATCGTTGCGAAGTCTCGAATCGTGAGTACAAGTCATTTGTCGATGCAGGTGGCTATCAGAAGCCCGAGTACTGGAAGACCCCATTCGTCGACGATGGGAAAGTGATCGCGTTCGAGGACGCAATGTCCCGCTTCGTCGACGCGACGGGGCGCACAGGACCGGCTACCTGGGAAGCCAGCGATTATCCCGACGCAACGGACAATGATCCGGTGGGCGGGATCAGTTGGTACGAGGCGGCGGCTTACGCCGAGTTCATCGGCAAGCAACTGCCGACGATCTATCATTGGAACGCAGTCGCGTTGACGATCGGTTCGGCGGCTATCGTGCCCCCAGCTAATTTCGGCGGTAGGGGTGCCGAGCCGGTGGATTCGGGCGGTGCGGTCCACCGCAGCGGTGCGCTGAATTTGGCGGGCAACGTCCGCGAATGGTGCTGGAACGAAACCGACGCCGGCGATCGGTTCATCTTGGGCGGCGGCTGGAGCGATCAGCCCTACGGGTTCAACGATGCCTACGCGCAGCCTCCGTTTGACCGCTCCGTCATCAACGGCTTCCGATGCATCAAGGTCGTCGACGTCGCCCACAGTGAGCCCCTCGCTCACTCGATCGCGCAGTCCTCTCGGGATTTCCGCGCGGAGAAACCGGTGGGCGACGATATATTCGCGCACATTCTGAAGCAGTACGCCTACGACGCCTTGCCGCTCAATGCCCGCACCGAGGATACACGCGACGACAACGATTGGATCCGCGAAAAGATCTCGTTCGACGCGGCGTATCCGAACGCTCGTGTGATCGCGTACCTGTTCGTCCCGAAGAACGTTGAGCCACCGTACCAAACTGTGGTTTTCTTTCCCGGCTCAGGCGATCTCTATCAAAAGTCGAGTGAGCTGATGCGAATCGACCAGTTCGACTTCTTCATCAAGAGCGGCCGCGCGGTTCTTTATCCCGTATATAACGGGATGTTCGAGCGCGGCGGTGTGGTGCCTTCGGACCAGCCCAGCGAAGCGACTGCGTACCGCGACTGGACGATTTCGATGGAGCGCGATTTGTCTCGATCCATCGACTACCTGGCCACGCGGCCGGACATCGACAGTAAGCGCCTGGCTTACTATGGACTCAGCATGGGCGGTCGCATCGGTCCGCTGATGCTGGCGGTGGAACGGCGCTTCAAAGCGGCGATTCTGTACGTCGCGGGCCTCAAATTCCAACGAGCGCTGCCGGAAGCGGACGCCTTCAATTTTGCATCTCGCGTGACGCTCCCCGTGCTCATGGTCAACGCGCGCTACGATTTCTTTTTTCCGATCGAAACCTCGCAGCGGCCGCTGTTCGAGCTGCTGGGGACCCCGCAAGCGGACAAGAAATGGGTCGTGTACGATGGCGGGCACTCGGTGCCGCGCAGCAAGCTCATCGCGGAGTCGCTGGCGTGGCTGGACCACTATCTGGGGCCGGTTGAGAGAAGCGGGGAAGAACAGGATGCGGGATCATGACGCTGCCAGCGGGAACGAAGCTCGGTCCTTACGAAATCCTGTCGTCGCTGGGTGCAGGGGGGATGGGTGAGGTATATCGCGCACGCGACACTCGCCTCGGACGGGACGTTGCGATCAAGGTTTTACCCCAGCATCTGTCGGCCAACGCCGAGGTGCGAGCGCGCTTCGAACGCGAAGCGAAAACCGTCTCATCGTTGAACCATCCCAGCATCTGCACGCTCTTCGACGTGGGCCGGGACCGCGACACGGATTACTTGGTGATGGAGCTCATCGACGGCGAGACGCTTGCGCATCGAATCGGACGAGGTGCACTGCCGACGAGCGACGTGCTGCGCATCGGCGCGCAGATTGCGGACGCGCTCGACCGCGCGCACCGCGCCGGCGTGGTCCATCGCGATTTGAAGCCGGGCAACGTCATGCTCACCAAGGGCGGCGGCGTCAAGCTGATGGATTTCGGGCTCGCACGCGCCACGGGACTGGCGGGTCCTTCGAGCGGTTCCATGGCGGTGTCGCAATCGCCCACCATCGCACAGCCGCTTACCGCCGAGGGAACCATCCTCGGGACGTTTCAATACATGGCCCCGGAGCAGTTGGAGGGAAGCGAAGCTGACACGCGCTCCGACATATGGGCATTGGGATGTGTGCTGTATGAAATGGCAACGGGTGCTCGTGCGTTCGAGGGCAAGAGCCAAGCGTCTCTCATTGCTGCGATCATGCATGAAGAGCCGCGGCCTTTGCGTGCGCTGCAACCGGCTAGCCCTCCCGCTTTGGACGTATTGATTCGCGAGTGCATTGCCAAAGATCCCGAAGAGCGCCGCCAGAGCGCGGGGGACGTGCGACGCGAATTGAATCGAATAACGCGCGGAGACATCGCGGTCGAGCCCCGATCGCGCCGATCATCGAGTTGGCTCATTCCGGCGATGATCATCGCGACAGTAGCCGCGGCGGTTGGCTATTTTGCCGGTTACCGCGGTGCACCGAAAACAAACCCTACGCCAGTCTCATTTATGGTTCCAGCGCCGCCGGGCGGTCGTTTCCGCTTCACCATTGCTGAAGACGGAACACAGATTGCGCCTCTTGCGATTTCGCCCGACGGCCAGCGGATGGTTTTCGGAATCGTTGATGGAAGAGGCCAGCGCATTCTGGCCCTGCGGTCGATGGCGGACACCGAGCTAACGGTTGTTCCGGGTGCGCTGGACGCGCGCATACCGTTCTGGTCACCGGACGGACGGTCGATTGGCTTCTTCGCGGAGGAAAAACTCCGAAGAGTCACGTTGCCGAGCGGCGAGGTCGTCACGCTAACCGACGGCGTGATCAAGAATCCGCGCGGGGCAGCGTGGAGTCGCAAGGGCAGTATCCTGTTTGCGCCCACCGCGAACTCGGGGTTGTTCGCCGTGCCGGCAACCGGTGGCAGTGCCGTGCAAGTGACGTTTCCAGATACTACGCTGCCCGACATCTCGCACCGCTGGCCCGTTTTTCTCCCTG